>JAAYII010000070.1 GCA_012523535.1 Peptococcaceae bacterium | reverse complement strand
GAGTACGCCCTATCTACTGTGCCTCATTACACGATGCCGAATCACTTTCCAACAGAATATTTAATATGGATTGGGCTGTGGAAAATTTACAGTTTTATATTGACAATGCCAATTAGCAAAAAAAACATCCAAAATTTTGGAGTGAGATCATGAGTACACCGCAATATTTTATTAAACCGTTATATGTAACGCAGCCGGTTTTACCGGACTTAAAAGAAACTTACAAAATGATTGAAGGAATTTGGCAGAGCAAACAGCTAAGCAATAATGGCCCAATGGTTCAGCAACTGGAAAAGGAACTGGAAAAATTTCTGGGAGTAAAATATTTCTCTGCTCTCTGCAACGGCACTGCCGCCCTACAGATTGCTTGTAAAGCTTTAAAACTAACCGGAGAAGTAATAACCACACCTTTTACTTTCAGCGCCACCACCCACAGCTTGGCCTGGAATAATCTGAAGCCGGTTTTTTGCGATATAGAAGAGGATACTTTTAACATCAATCCCGACCTTATCGAACCCTTAATCACCCGGAAAACCTCTGCCATTTTACCGGTTCACGTTTTCGGTAATCCATGTGATGTGGAAAAAATTCAGCAAATTGCCGATAAACATGGCCTTAAAGTACTATATGATGCGGCCCACGCTTTTGGTGTAAAACTGCATGGAAAGCCAATCGGTATCTTCGGAGATATTACCATGTTCAGCTTTCATGCTACCAAAGTTTTCCATACTATCGAAGGGGGTGGCCTTTCATGCAGTCAAGCATATTTAAAGGAAAGGGTTGACAACCTCAGAAATTTCGGGCAGGGAGACGCTAATTACCCGGAACCAGGCACCAACGCCAAGTTAAATGAAGTGCAAGCCGGTATAGGCTTATTGGTTCTTAAAAAGGTAGAAGAAGAAATTAAGAAAAGAAATAAACTTACCAGTCTCTATCGACAGTTACTCTCCGACATTCCCGGAATAACGTTTAATAGAGATATTGCCGGTGTCACTCATAACTACTCTTATTTTGCAATCAGAGTGAATCCCGATGAATATGGACTTAACCGTGATCAGCTCTTCCTTAAACTTCAGGAATATAACATTATCTGCCGCAAGTATTTTTTTCCTCTTTGCAGCAATTTCGAGTGTTACAGGAATCTGTCGTCCGCTTCTAAATCCAATCTTCCAGTGGCCAACAGAGTGGCAGACAGTGTTTTAACTCTTCCGTTGCATGGGAGTTTGAATACAACAGATATAGAAAAAGTTTGCGATATTATTAGAAAAATCCAACAAAAAAGTTTTAATAACAAAAAAAATTGACCCATTCGGGACAAACAATCAAGTGTTATGGGGAATGATGCTATGAAAGATCTGGTAATCTTCGGAGCAGGTAATTTCGGCCGAGAAACTGCTCAACTTGTCGAAGACATTAACATGGATAAAAAACAATGGAATCTCCTAGGATTCATTGACGATACCCCTGAAAAACAAGGCCAACTAATAAATGGGCATGTAGTTTTAGGGGATATGGAATGGCTTAAGAAAAATTCAAGCCTTAACCTCTGGATAGTTTGTGCAATTGGAGAATCAAGAGCAAAGTATCGTATTATCAACAGATTATCAGCAGTTGAAATTAATTATGCCAACCTAATCCATCCAAATGTTGGCCTCAATAAAACTATTGAGTTAGGAGTAGGGAATATAATCTGCTGGAATACCTTCTTATCCGTAAACACCAAAATAGGGAATCATGTAGCTTTGAATCCAGGCTGCGGGATTGGCCACGATACCGTAATCGATGACTACTCGTCTTTATATTGGAATGTAACCCTGTCAGGTAACGTTAGAATTAATAAAGGTTGTGAACTAGGCTCAAAGTCTGTGGTAATACCCAAAAAAATTGTGGGTAGTTGGAGTATTATCGGAGCGGGTGCAGTGGTAACAAAAGATATCCCGGAAAATTGCCTGGCTGCAGGCGTTCCTGCCAGACCGCTAAAATATTTGGAACCCATTGAACACCAACAATCATCTTAAAAGAAAGGACTAGAATGCTATGGATATTTTGTTCTTTGTTTTGCAAAAGTTATTGGATGTTTATAAATTAACAAAAACTTATTCCCCAAATACCAAAATACAATCACCTCCAAAGGAACAAAACTACCAACCCGTTGTTTTCGAAAGTTCCAACCAAAATCAGCCTTTTCAGAATGTTCCTAAGTTCCCGGAAGTCAAAAACGGGCTTTCAGTCAACAAAGATAATAGAACTCGATCGCTTCTGGAGCAAATTACCAATCCATCCATTATTGATGAAATAATCGAGGGAGGCAATAATGCCAAAAGTGTAAGTTCTCCACCTCCTCCTTTTATCAGTTTTGCAACCTTTAATCGTCTTGGGCTTACAGTCAGAAACCTAAACAGGATTCTGGCTTCCAAGGATGACTTTGAAATGCATATTATTGATTGTAATTCCAAAGACAACACCTGGGATTATATAAAAAGTCTAAATGACTCAAGAATTAAATCTAAAACCCGCTTCAAAGCCAACCTGGGACCCATTTTTGTTCTTAACTACAACCTGACAAAAAGAAAACCGAATCAATACTTTTTCACTATTGACAGTGATGTCTATATTAAAACAGAAGACTGGCTAAAAAAATATTTGGAGGTCTTTGAGGCTTTTCCCGAAGTGGGACTCTTAGGAGTAATGAGAGACAACCCTTATCCCAGATTTTTGCCCCCCGTCATTCCAAGGGTTAAAGGAGACCTATCTTACCTTGAACTGAAGAATGCCCAGATTGACTGCATAATGGATTTTGTTCCCGGTCACCTCCAAGCCTTAAGACCGGAATTAATTAAAGAAATCGGATATTGGAGTGAAGAGAACGGCTATGGTGATGCAGAGATATCTCCAAGGATAGTCCATTACACCTCATTTAAAGCAGGATTTCTTACAAATGTAGAAATTGACATGACCCAAACGATCGGTTGCAATCAATGTGAAGGCAGAAAGTTCTGCAAGCTTAACCGAAGTATCAATACTTGCTATATGTTGAGCAAAAAGTCAAATATGAATGAAAGCTTTGCTAAACAAGCTAAATGGAAATATCTCGCCACGTTTAAGGAATTGGAAGAAGGAAAGCGAACCGCCTATTGTGCTTCGATTTTGGATCCCGAATCCAGAAAAAAACATTTATATCATGAGTCATGGGCTTTAGAAAATTTTGAATATTATTTTAAAAAATCCAATTAAAACTGGGACAAACTGTCCCAGTTTTTAATAGAATATATCGACCAGTTCTATAAAATACACTTCTACCAAGTGTAAATCCAAAACAAAATCAGTAGAAAGGAATGATGATTGTATGGCCACAGAAACCATAACCCTAACATCTGCAGGTACCGTGTTTGTATCCGGCGCTTTGCCTGATTTGAATTTATCAGTTAGCCCGGTTTTAATCGTTGGCACAAACCCTGTCTTTGGAGAAAGCATTAGCTTTCTGCAATTCCCCCTGCCACCCTTGCCGGTGACCTCAGTTGACAATGCAACTTTAAGGCTTTTTGTGATTTTCAAAACCGGTGATGATCCCAGCCCCATTCACGTTAACAGAGTAACGGAGGATTTTGATGTCAACACTGTCACCTATAATACAATGCCTCCATTTGTCGCCACCGGTTCAATGATTAATGTTGCTACAAGCAATGTCGGTCAATATGTGGAGATCGACGTCACCGATTTGGTTAACCAATGGCTCGCCGTTCCTGGATCCGACCATGGCATTGCCTTAACAAATCCCGATGGCACTACTGAAGTCCAATTTGGCGGCAAAGAAATCGGCAGTGCTTTTGAGCCCCAGTTGGTTATCACTTATACTACGGTAGTTCCCGACGAAGACGCTTACGCCTATATTTTCAATACCGGCAATCAGAGTATTCCGGTGGACGGGGACATCCCTTTTAACTCTAATGGCGCTTTAAAGGGAATTTCCCATGATGTAAACACCGGCTCGATAACAATAGAAAATCCTGGGACCTATGCAGTTTGGTTTAGCGTAACCGGGGGAACGCCAAACCAATTCGCTTTATACCAAAACGATTCTCCGGTACCCGGGAGCATCTACGGAACAGAGTCAGCATCAGCCGGCAATATAGGAATGGTTATAATCAATGCTGAAGCAGGCGATGTTTTATCCGTTCGCAACCATACCAGCACCGGACCTGTTGCTTTAGATAACTCAGCGGGCGGAACAGAAATAAACACCAGTGCGTCCATCAAAATTTTAAGAATCGGGCCGCCTAGTTCCCCTGATCCGGCCCTGGCAGCTGTCAATGCCGCCCAAGATATCACAGAAATGCGCGCGGCTATTGAAGACCCTGCGTTAGGCTTGGATTTAACAGAATATAACGCTCTTAGCCCCGCTCTGCAAGACCAAGTACTGGCCACCATTTTGGCTAATCGTCCTACCCTGGGATATCAGACTGTAGCCAGCGTCCAAGATGCTCTAAACAATGCCATCAATCAACTGGTTGACCCTGACAATATTTATGTGAAAGCCGGTTCGGTAGATGGGAACGGCAGTAAAGCCAAACCCTTCGGAACCATTCCCCAGGGAATTGCCGCCGTTAATCCAGGAGGAACAGTCCATGTCCTAGCCGGCACCTATCCGATTACCTCCCAGATCAATGTCAACAAACCGGATATCACCGTGTTGGGAGAACCTGGCACCTTGCTGCTATTGCAAGCAGATTTAATTCCACTGCTTATTACAGGGAGCGGCGCTACTTTGCAAGGTTTAACCATCACCAGCGATATTCCGTATCCTAAGGAATTCATTCAAATAGGCGCACCAGATGTTAAACTGATCGGTAATACAGTTTATGGTCCTTTCCAACCACCACCGATGGACACTTGGGTTGTTAACCGCGCAGTTGTATCTCAGGTAGCCACCTCCAATGTTCTGCTGGAAGGAAATACTTTCTATTCCTTGCGGACCGGAATGTATATCAACCCCAATACCACAGGTGCCATCAATAATAACGTTGTCTACAACACCAAAGGCGGTTTCCTGGTAGATGGAGCATTTACAACCTTTGTTGGCAACTCCTGGGGAGATCCACCTAACGAATTCGATATTGTTCTATTACCCGGCACCACCTTTGGACCACCCTATGATGATATCCCAGCCCTTCAAGCAGCCAACAACAATGCTACTATTTCCGATCAAAGAGTATTAAATCCCCTAAAGTTGTAATAAACGAAGATGCCTCAAATTTTTGAGGCATCTTTTTTTAGTAAAAAATTATATTTTAAACTTTGCCACAAGTAAATTAAGCTTTTCTGCCATTTCGTCTTGAGCCTGGGCAGTTTGAGCCACCCCTTCCAAAGCAAGTGTCGACTCATTGGCACTGTTGCTAATTTCCTGAGAAGAAGCTGTGGCTTCTTCTATAATGGTCGCCACTCCTTCAATGGCAGTATTTATTTCAACCATGGAAGCAGCAATCTGGGAAGCCGCCAATGCAAATTCTTCGGTCAGTGCTTTGACAAACTGCGCATCCTGCGCATACTGTTCACCGGTTTTTTCCAACATATCATAATCGGGATACACCTTGTCATCAATGAATTTTAGAATTTCCTCAGCATTTGAGGTAAGCTTATTTACAGCCGCCTTTACCTGTTGAATTACCTCCTGAATATTCCCTGCTGTCTCGGCTGAAAGTTCTGCGAGTTTACGAACTTCTTCCGCCACCACGGCAAATCCATGGCCTTGATCTCCTGCCCTGGCAGCTTCAATCGCTGCATTAAGAGCCAAAAGATTGGTCTGTCCGGCTATTTCTGAAATAACATCTGCCATTTTGGCAATTTCTTCAACGACTCTTGACTCTTCTATGGCTTCTTTTATTTCCTTTTGTTTGACATTATAGATGCTTTGAGCGATTTGTTTGGAAGTTGTTGCCGATTCTTTCATTTCTTCGGCTCTTTTTTCAATTTCCCCGACTATTGCCTTGCCTTCCCATGCCCTGGCTTTAAGCTGTTCAGCCCCATTTTTGATTTCTGTGCTGGATGAAGTAATTTCCTCTACAGAAGCGCTGGTTTCTTCCATGCCTGAGGCAATCTGCTCTACCGATGCATTAATATTCTCGCTTTGAGCACTAACTTGTTCCACTGTAGCCGATAGTTCCTGACTGGCCGCGCTGGTTTCGGCCACAGAATCGGCAACCTCTTTTAACAGGTTCCGTATATTTGTATTCATCTCAGCAAAAGCATAAGCTAATTGCCCCATTTCATCCCGGCGACGCAGATATTTTTGTGGTACTTCGCGGGTAAAATCTCCGCCGGCTATAATATGAGCATGTTCAACCGCGGCTTTAACAGGATTTGTAATTGAACTGGCAGTAAATAACCCTAAAGCTATAGATATTATTAAAGCTGCGACCAGAAAAGCAATTGTAGCTGTTGTAACTTGTTTGGCCGTACTTATATTGTTATCTGCAGTTTCTTGAGCGGCAGCAACTTTTATATCCATCATCCTTTTAATAGCTTTTTCCATATCGGCTTCAATTTTTTCAGCCTCACCGTTCAGGATAAGAAGTGCTTCTTCCCTCCTGTTTTCTTTGGCCAAGCGTATTACATCCTTTACGAGAGCATCGTACTTTTCTTTATTTATAAATAGTTCTTTTGTCAGTTTATTACCTTCCTCGGTAAGCAGAGTTTTTTCGAAGCTTTTTAAATTTTGATAAAATTCCTCGTTTCTTTGAGCTATATTATTCTCATATTCACTAATCTTTGCGGGATTATCAATCAACAGAATGTCTTTCACATTCCCCCGCATTTTTTGATACGATTCCACAATTATTACCATTTCACTCAAAGGAACTGTCATCGTTTCGTAATGCTTTATGTCCAGTTGCTCAATCTTCCTGATGCTATACACTCCAAAAATACCTAAAGCCAAAGTAATGAAAGCAATCACTAGAAAACTGCTGATAAGTTTAGTTCGGGTTTGAATGTTATTATACCAATTCATTGACATTCCTCCATAATTACGATCTTTGTCTTAATCTCAATCCTTAACTTCATACACAAAAAGCCTCTGTGCATTAATCGCATAGAGGCTTTTCCATACAAACCGTTGCCAAAAAAAATCCAGTTAATAATCTCTTAACTTTGTGTACACATACTATTGTATGGTTTGCCGTCAAACTGTTTTTTCACTCACATTCATAAAAAATTTATTTATAAAAATTTATTAATTAATTTAATTACTTCTAAAATATTTTTTATTATATATTTCTTGTTATTCCCACCCCTTGTTATATAACAATATTATACAAATACTCCAACAATTTTCAACAATTTTTGCCATTTTTTTTGGAACTTTTCATGCCACCATAAATCCCAAAATACATTCAGTCCATTTACCGATTCTATCTAAGTAAAAAACCAAGCACAAAATCACCTTTCAGGCTTGTTGACATAATATATGTGTAGGACAAGAAACAAGCATTACTACGGTGGTTTAAGGAGGTAATTCTCAAGATGGCTTTTCAAGAAATTTTCCCGATTACCCTAACTAACACTGAAAGCGGCAACGAAGTAATTGCCAACGTTACCGGAACGGTTGATCCTTCCCTTGATTTTGTTGTATTGGTTGATGCTGCTGTAGAGAGAGCATTAAATCCGGGAACAATCGAGCATTTTTTTGTTGCCAAGAAGTATGATGCCGGAACCTGGCCGGCTGACGGAGATACCTTCAATATTGCAATTTCACCGGCTTTAGATACGGATGATACCGTTACAGCTACCGCTTATGCTGCTTACACTTTAACAACAACACCTTAAATTAAAAAGGTTTGAAGCCTAGGCTTCAAACCGTACATAAATAATTTGAGGTGATTGGCACTGATTTCAATAGATATTTTGGCCGAAAAAAGTCTTACTGTATCCAATTTCCCGCTAATAACAAAGGATAGCAACCTGATTGTTGGACATTGTCCGGGAATATCTTATATCAGTTATTTATATTTTTCTTTACCTCCTTTTCCTGCAAATATAATTGAAAGTGCCAGACTTGTGCTGTTTAAAACAGGAAGATTCTTGACTTGTCCAAAAACAAAAGAATCAATTGATATTTACCCTCTGCTGGATTATTTCAGCACTAAAACCAATATGCACAACAGGCCAAAATACGACCCGTCTCTAACGCAAGGTGATATAACGGAAGGAACTGTGAGTGTGGAAATAGATCTGACCAACATCGTAAATTCCTGGGCCAAAGGCCTTTTAGTCAATAAAGGCATAGTCTTATCAAAAGAACAACAAATTTTCGGTTTCTCTTGTTTTGGTTCTGCTTTGACCAAGGATCTTACTTTGAAGCCGGTTTTAAAGATTCTTTGCCAGGAACGACATCTGCCGTTTTTAGAATTACAATGCAGCTATAAAATCGTACCTCCTGTCAGCGAATAAATCGGTTATTCTAATCTGGTTAATTTAAATCTAATTATCATAGTTAAAAAGGCCTTAAATAGGCCTTCTAATATTCCAAGATGCTGTTTATATTGTATATAACCTGTCTTAGAAACCCGTGTGTCCAAGAGCTCAGTATCCCAGTGTTTTGATATGTTCAGCTTTAATTTTTTTTTTACTTTTTCTTGAACAACGCTTCCTTGATAACACCCTTTGGATCTTGGATAAGCAGAATTACGAGCCAGATAATAAGCCCAAAGGCAACAACAGACAATCCCAGATAAAAATCATTGAGCATATCAACCGGTGCGGGGTTGAAATACATTGCATGCAGCTCAAAATACTCGAAGATCGCATCCACCAGCCACATCAGTGAAGCGCCCCAATACATCAAGCAGAGAATACCAATTTTCATTTTACTATGGGGAGCATTATTATACCAGATGACAGTGCAAATGATCGCCGCGAAAACGGTAATAAGCAAAGTCATGCCTTTCCCTCCTAATTTGAAGAGGACTGCGTTTTAAAGGCCTTTTTCTCCAAAGAGTTCGTCACGAGCACAATCACGCTCCAAACGGCAGTAACGAGCAAAGCCATAGATACACCGACAGTCGCCATCTCAGAGAGCACCGCCGATACCCCACCGGGGTCGGAAACCGCTGTCAGGAACGGGAACCATGGCACCACCTCGCCGTTCCATACATGTTCAAAGGCAAGCAGGGCGGATCCGCCCCAGAGCATATTGTTGAGCCATTTCAGCTTTCTGGAGAATGGAATCTTGCTCTCTGTTTCAAAATTATCGTTGCCGGCTTCAACTTTCAAAGTTTCCGACTTGATTTCTTTGGATTCTACAGCTTTCATGATAACAGTCGTTACAACGGCCTCCGCAACAGGTACTAGAAAACATGCCATAATATAACCTCCTCGTATCAGTAATTTTTTCGTGGCAAGCATACCAATTATGCCGTTAATCGGCGTCATAAGTAGACAGAAAAGGCATACGGTCTTTTTTGATAACCGTATACCATCATTGTAATAACATAATAAGCAACGTTAATCAAGATTGTACAACTTTAACAAATGCGTCCACAATCTCGGGATCATATTTTGAGCCTGCTTGTCTCTTTATTTCTTCTATTGCTTGCTCTTTACTAACTATATAACTGTTGGGCTTATTTATCATGGCATCATATTTATCAGCAACTTTGATAATCCTTGCCAATTTAGGTATTTCTTCGCCCTTTAAACCCTTCGGATATCCTGTTCCATCCCATCTTTCATGATGTGCCAAGATAATCTCGGCCAAGTCTACTGTGCCATCAAAAAAGTTTAATATTCTATAGCCAATGATAGGATGCTGTTCAATCGCTTTTTGCTCATTATCTGTAAGGTTTTCAAATTTATCAATCAGATTCTCATCCAATACTATCTTACCAATATCGTGCAAAAAGGCAGCTTCTCTTAATCTTTTTATTTCACCTTTTGGTAAGTTTATTTCCCTGCCTATTCTTTCACAAATTCTGCTAACATTTTTTGAATGTTCAGCTTGAATAGGGCTATTCGCGTGTAATGTTTCGATAATAGTTCCTATTGTGGTGCTTGTAACTTTTTTACGTTCGAGTGTTTTTGCGCTGTACATATTATGCTCTGCATTGTTTAAAGTCTGTATTATATCAACATCAGGCGAACTCTTAGTGGCACATCCCATTGAGATACTGCCTCTGATAGCATTAACCTTTTCCTTGGAAAATTCATTCTTTATCCTTGATATAATAGCTTTGGCTTCTTCTTCCTTTGTTTTTGGAAGTAGAATTGTGAATTCATCTCCTCCTACCCTGGCAATTATATCATCAGCTCTACATACTTTTTTAAATACTTCGGCGATCTTCTGCAAGAGTTGGTCACCGGCGGCATGTCCGTAAATATCATTCGTTAGCTTTAGTCCGTCCATATCACCGACAATTATCGAAATAGGAAGATTCCTTTCCGTATCCAATCTTTTAAGTTCTGCATTAAAAAATGTCCTATTATAGAGTCCCGTAAGATAATCATGATAACTTAAGTATTCAATCTTCTTTTGTTGCTCTATCTTTTCCGTTACATCTCTGAAAACCAGAACAACGCCGATTGTAATATTTTTATCATTCTTTATCGGAGCGGCACTGTCTTCCAAATAATATTTTTTGCCATCTCTGGAAGTTAACACGGCCTCTTTATCCAGTTCCTGAACGGTATCAGTTTTCAAGACTCTCTCAATAGGGTCATTTATCGACAGGTTTTGATTTTCATGGGATAAAACCAATACTTCTTTGTAATGCCTCCCTTTCGCCTCTTCAATCGTCCAACCTGTCAACCTTTCCCCGGCTTTATTCAGCATAGTAACTTTTCCATCCAAATCAACAACAATAACGCCGTCTCCGATGGATATTAAAGTCTGCAAAAATTTGTTCTTTTCCACTTCCAATTTTTTAACGACTTCCCTTTTTTCTCTCGCATTCTTGAATAGTAAAACAATAGCCAATAACAATAAAATGATTAAAATGAACAAAGCTGAAATGAGCATATTTTTCCCATGCATTCATATCTCCCCATTATAAATTCGATAAGCTCGGACAAAATGGGCGGAAATAATTACAAGAATGTAAAATAACTTCGACATAATACAGCGTAAAAGTATTATAAAATGATGGTTTTAAAATAACATCATACTAACAGGTGATATCAAATTATTTTGTTGATCTAGCAATCACCCAAACGGGTGAGAAAGGATGTTTAGAATAAAAATGCACATACTCCAAAACGGAGAATGTGCTTATTTGACTCTAATATACTTATTTGATTCTATAATATACTTTATAGAATATTCAAGCTCTTTGCCTTTTCTACTGCCTGGACTCTCCTGTTTACTTGAAGTTTTTCATATATATTCTTAATGTGGGTTTTTACAGTATTCACTGAGACATCCAGCCTTTCCGCCACTTCTTTGTTCGACAGCCCTGCAGAAACCAGTTTGAGTACCTCAATCTCTTTTTCGGTGAAAAGATCAAACGGAGGCAGAGGGTTTTCTTTCTTTGTTCGTAAGCTATTTCCCTCCAAGAATTCTTGGAGAGCCTTCGTATAAGCCATCCGGTCTGCCAGAATTTTCAGCAATCCAAGACGTTCTTCAGTAAACACTCCTGCCATTAAGCTGTTTTCCAGATACAAAACACCTACTAGAATACCCCGTAATTGCAATGGAATGCAGGCTATGGATTTTACACTCGATTGAGCGATATACGGGTCTTTGATAAAAATTCCGGCATGGTTATTGCCATTCATTACTACAGTTTCAAGTGTCCTGGCTACATAGCGTACAATCAACCTGGAAAGCTTGTCACTTTGTTCCAAAGGAATAGATTCTAAAACCATAACAAAACCGCTCTCGCTGTCCTTGGCCGCTTCAACAAATAATTCGTCGTCTCTCTCCAAGATCAAATATCCTTTATTGGCAAAAACACTCTCCATGGCAATATCTAAAAAGGTTTCCAGCAGTTTATCCGCTTCAGATTGTTCGGAAATACTTTCTATTGCCTTTTGAATTGTGTGAACATCTGGGCTGTTATTGGAAGTTTTGCTTGCATTTACATTGGAATGTCGCAAAATATTCCCCATCGCTTCAACTGAATCATAATCTTTCCTCTTATCCTTCGCTGTTACTTCATCCAAAAGGTCGGGATATCGCCGTTTCAGATCCTGTGCTTTTGCTATCGCTCCCCATTTACTGTATAAATTGAAGGCATCATTCATATATGTCTTGGCAACTTTTAACCTGCCTTCAGCTATATAAAACCTTGCAGCAAGTTCACAGGCAATGGCTTCGTTCTGAGTATAACCGTTTTCATGTGCTGACTGAATGGCTTGATCATACAAGGTTTCGGCTTCTTGTTTTTTACCTGAAATTCTTGCTATTTCCGCTTCAATCAATAAATACTTGTGCAAAAAGTTCGCTCCACAGGAATTTGCCCATTTCTTCATTTGCCGCTGGTTTTTCTTTAAGTCTTCCTTAAGTCTTCTCCGTTCCTTCAAAGACATTTCCTCAATTACGGCGGTAATGGCAAGGGAAAGATAAAAATTGCATTCTGCAGAAATCAAAAAACCCATTATGGCTCCCGCCAAGTTTTTAACCCTTTCCGCCAAGGAAAGTGCTCCCCGGTAATTTCCCGCTAAATAGCAGAGCTGTATCTGGGTATAATAATGAGCTGACAGCGCTGCCTTGTCTGCCGTCACTGGTTTTAATAACTCTTCTTCATTAATGTTTTGAGCTTCCGTTGAAAAAAGCATACCGTTTTTGTTTGTCAGAAGGTTAGCAATCCTGTTATAAGCCAATGTATTTATACCAAGGTTTTCATGCTTTACTTTTCCGGCGTAATTACTGTATTTTTGAGCCTCATCCAGGATTTCTCCCAAGGGTAAACCCAAAATATATTTGTTTTCCAGAACTAATACATAGGAAAACCCTGCCATCAGCACATCGCCTGCTTCCAAAGCACAATCTATTGCTTTTTGTAAATATTCAAGCCCTTCTTTGGCATGATGGGTCCAGTGATGGATGATGGCTCCGATGGTAAAGTGAACTATGCACTTGGATATGTTTTTATCGTATTTTTCTGCAAGGGTTATAGCCACTTTACCTAACTTATCCCCCTTGGTATAATTACCGAGCACGCTTCCTTCAACAATGCTGTAGCCAATATATCCGATGGGAGCCATTTCAGTATTGCCGTATTTCAAGGCATGATTGCCCGCTTTGATGATGGCAAATGAGTATAAATCAGGATAAGCCGTACTTGTAACAAGTATCAATTTAGTAAGAAGTTCGGCAACTTTCCTCTGCACCTGGTTTTTCATTTCCGGCAGTCTCAATAAATCCTCCGCTTTTTTACCCCGCATATGTCTTTTGTAAAAGAGCAGTTCCTTGAAATTGTCAAATTTACCCGGGTTAACCGGAACTTTCATTCCGAGTTTTTTTAGCGCCTCCATGCCGATTTGTACCGCCTTATCATACTTACCTGTTCCGGCATAAAGTATCATTTTCATACCCTGCAAATCCGCTATTTCAAATTTCGTTTTTGCCTGACTAATTATTAGATTGAACAGCTTTTCCGCCTCATCAATATTCCCCACCATATATTCACATTGAGCACATTCAAGGTGAAGGTCATAGCATAAACGATAACAGCTATCCCAGGCATTTTCCGGAAGAAGTGTTATTCCGGCTTTAAAACAATTCATCGCCAAATCGTAAGCAACAGAGGATTTAGCTTTTTGCCCCGCCTGTAAGTTATACTCGGCAACTTTTAACCTCTCATTTGGATCACTGATCAATTCCAGACCACGGTTAAAGTGATCTACAATAGACAGTATTATGTCCTCAGGCCCATCTGAATAGAAATTTTGCAAAAGTAATCTGCCAATTTTCACATGTACATTTTTCTTTTCTTCTTCCGAAAGCAAAAAATACACTGCCTGCCTTACCCTATCATGCAGGAATTCATTAATATCAACTACGCTGTAATTATGTGAAGCTTGCAAAACCTTGCCCGAGTGGGATACCGGCAGTACAAGGCCCTCCATTATTGCCGGCAGCAAAAGGGAATATGTTTCTACAGCTGTCTTTCCACAAACAACGGAAAGGATTTTCATATCAAAAGTACTGCCAATGCAGGAAGCCAGTTTTAGGACATCCAAGGTTTCTTGGGGGAGTTTTTGCAGTTTTAAAAGTATAAAATCAATAACATCATCAGGTATGCTTAGGTTCTGTATGGATTCCGTCTCCCATTCCCAACAACCCTTTTGTATATTAAAGGTAATAAGCTTATCTTCATAGACTGATTTTATCATCTGACCGAGAAAAAATGGATTCCCGCAGGTTTTACGATACATCGTATCGGCAAGAAGGCCCAATTCTTCTCCAGAGCTGTGCAGTGCCTCAGCTAAATACTCTGTAACCTCTTTCCTATCAAGAGAGTTAAGACAAATTTCCCTAAATGGTATTTCCTCCTGCCGAAGTTCTTCAATAATTATCGCGAGCGGGTGATTTTCATTGATCTCATTATCTCTGTAGGCACCGATAATAAGCAGGTGGTCAAGGCCTGTATATTGGCTTAAGTATTTTAGCAAGTGCAAAGAAGCCATATCCGCCCATTGCAGGTCATCCAAAAATATTACAAGTGTGGTGTTCATCTCGGCAAAAACCTTTATAAAATTCCCGAACAACATCTGAAACCGGTTCTGCGCTTCCTTGGGCTGCAGAGTCTCCACGGTCGGTTGTTCTCCGATTATCATTTCTATCTCCGGGATCAACTCAGTAATAACAGCACCACTTTGTCCCAAGGCGTGCAGTATTTTGCATCGCCATAGCTCCAGTTTATCCCTGTGCTCAGTCATAAGCTGCCTAATTACATTGCCCAGGGCATTTACATATGGAGCATAGGGAAGGTTTTTTCTTAGCTGATCAAATTTGCCGTATCCAAAATAACCCTTCTCCATTGCCAGAGGTTGAAGGACTTCATTTATTAACATGGTTTTTCCCGTACCGGCATAGCCGCCTAACAAGATTAATTCGCCTTTCCCGTCACAAGCGCATTTAAATGCGGCTTTTAAGGTTTCCGTCTCCGATTCCCTTCCAATAAGCCTGCATGGCAGCCTAAAACCATAGTATGTATCTGCTTGTCCGAGAACAAATGGTTCAATACTTCCTGTAGTATTCCACTGCCGCCTGCATTCTTCCAAATCTCTCACAAGCCCGTTTGCAGTTTGGTATCTCTCATCAGCGGTCTTGGAAAGCAGTTTCAAAATAATGGCGGATAGTGCTGAAGGTATATTGGAATTAATTTTGTCCGGGGCTTCCGGTTTTTGGGAAGCATGGACACGAATCCATTCTTCATGGGTTTCAGCATTAAACGGAAATCGGCCGGTTAACATCTCATAAAACACTACGCCAAGAGAATAATAATCGCTGCGGTAGTCGATTCCGTTTCCGGCAATACCCAACTGCTCCGGAGACATATATTGCAGATTTCCTACCTCAGCGCTAATCATGGGGTTATTTTCACTTTTCAGATAAGAATTAAAGGCCAAACTGAAGTTTGCTATTTTAACTTTTCCCGTATCAGGATTGATAAGTATGCTCTCCGGATTTAAACTACTGTGGATTATACCGTGTTGATGGAGTTCGCCCAGAATTTGTGACAATTGAACGGCTATACCAAAAAAATGCGGAAGCTCAACAGGAGTGTTGTTTTCAAAAAATTTTTTAAGGGTTATATCCTCACTATCCGCAACTACCATGGCGAAGTTGCCATTCGTGTTCTCCAATCTCATTGGTTTAATAATACCTTCAATATTTAAACTGCGCGTTAGTTCGTACTCATAAATAAAATTGGATATATCGGCAGGAGTGGCCGTTTTTAGAACCTTAATAACAACGGGTATTTTATCATTGCTTATGTATCCCCTGTAAACAATTGTCTTCTCATATTCATTAACCTTTTCGTAAATGGTGTAACCGGGTAACTCAAGCATTTTTATTCCTCACATCTTGCAAATATTGCCTTACAATATAATCAGCTCAATATTTTTATAATTTGAGGAGTTTATTCATTCTTTTTTTATATTCATTATTTTTTGATTTTTACCTTCTTTACAATATTGGTATGTTTTCTTTTTTTAACAAATTTTTAGTAATTTATTTTTTGGAAGTTTGTGATTTACCTATAATTATCCATAATATCCATCTTTTTCCATTGGCATTATATCACAAATTCCGACAATTTAACATTCCGAAAAAAGTTAAGCATATAAAAACGGAACCTATAAATGGGCACTTATAAGAAAGAGACCATTTTAATAGGTTCCATTTTTTATTTTTGTGACACTATAGAAAAGAAGTTATCAGGACATCCTCATTTTAATAGCAAGTTCGAAAACAGGTACTCCGGCTCCGGAGCGTTCCGGAGCCAAGGAGCATGCCCGGAAGTCGGTTGAGTTTTATCCTCCCAGCGTTCCCTGCTGATTAAGGGGCGGTTGGAATTTTACTTTTTTGTTATCCTCGCGAATCAAAAAGCTGTAAACCACCGGAACCACCACCAAAGTAAAGAGGGTAGAGACTAACAAACCGCACATCAAAGCTACGGATAAAGGAGTAAAAAGGTCACTTCCCGACAAAGCCAAGGGGACAAGACCGATAACGGTAGTGATGGCCGCTAATAGAATCGGACGGTACCGACGCTCTACCGCATGATGGCAAGCCTCTTCAATGGACATGCCTGCTTTCCGAGCCCGATTAATATACTCAATGAGCAAAATGGCATTGCGGATAACCAGTCCCATTAAGCTTACTACCCCCACCAAAGCCGTAAAGGATAAAGGCTGGGAGAAGAGCGTCAATCCGGCTACCACACCGATGATAGACAGAGGAATGGTAATGAAGATAATAGCCGGCTGCAAAAAAGAGCGAAACTGAATCATCAAGATAATATAGATCAAACAGAGAGCAAAAACGGCCGTGGTTCCCAGATTACCAAAGTTGTCTTTAATGTCCTTGGCTTCTCCTTCATAGCTAAGAGTCAATCCCGAGAAATCAAAATCCGCTTCCGCTAAACGCTTCTTCAGAGTATTTTCTATGGTAACCGCACTATAGCCCGGTTGGACTTTCCCGGAAATAGTAACCGCCCGGACGCCGTCATATTTATTGATAGTGGGAACAGTCGCTTGCAGACGAATTTGCCCCAGCTGTTTTAGAAGTACTTTATTGCCGGCTATTGAGGATTTGATAGCCAAATTTTCCAAGTCCTCTTTAGTCTTAATATCCCCTTGGACTATAATCGAATACTCATTACCGGCAATACGAAAGACCGAAGCTTCGGCACCGCTTAAAGCAATATTGATTTGTCGTTGAATATCATAATTAGTTATACCCATCAAGGTAGCCTGTTCCCTATCAATATCTATAACAAATTCATACTCATTGGCGGCATAATCATCTTCCACTTGGGTGGTACCCGGAATACTTTCCAATTCCCGGCGAATCAGGTCTACCGCTGCTTTAACTTGTTCTTGATCGTCTCCGCTGACCCTTATCTCCAGCGGATCTCCGGGCATGGCTTTTTCCAAAAGCAGGACATCGGCTTTTCCACCCACCAGTTCTTGATCCAACTGCTCTTGAAGGTGTGAGGCCAATTCAGCATTATTGGCGAACTCACTATTGCTAAGATCCACTTTAACCAGAATTTGGCCAAAATCTTTGGAAGGAGTGGCTTTAGGCATAGTAATATAAAATTTGGGCAAACCGTTGCCTATGGCCGTAGAGTAGCTAACGACTTCTTTATTTCTTTGCAAAATCTCTTCTACCCGGGCAGCTAACTTCGCCGTTGCTCCCATATCGGAAGTGCTTTCCGACTTAAGATTGATATAGAAAATATTCTTGTCCGCCTTGGGGAAGAACTGAATATGAAGTTGCAAGGCTCCGTAAACCGCCAGAACAATCAGCGCAAGACAAATTGCCAGAGTCGACTTTTTGTATTTCATCCCTATTTCCATGGCTTTCACATAGCCCCTGCGAAGAAGGGATTTTTTTTCTTTATCCGCTTTGAGTTTATCGAAGAATAAATAAGCCAGAAAGGGAGTAACTGTATTAGCCACAACGAAAGAAGCCGCTACGGAAATTATATCCGTTTGAGGTAGAGAGCGCAGAAACTCCCCCGCCGGCCCGGGGACTAAGAGCATGGGCGAAAAGGCGGCCACAATGGTTAAGGTGGCTGAAAAAACCGGAATCAAGGCCTGCTTCATCCCCTTGATACAGGCCTCTATTTTTTCTACTCCTTGGTCAATCTGGACTTGAATGGCATCGATAACAACAATGGCATCGTCTACCAATATCCCCAAGGCTAAAATTAAACCCGCAATGGAAATTTCCTGCAGATGGATCCCCACCGCATACATAACAATAAAAGTAATTATTATGGAGAGAGGTATCGCCGTTGCCGCTACCAAAGCATTTTTAAAGCTCATCCCTAACAGCACTACAATGAGAACCAGACCCATACCTTCCAAAAGATTTCTGAAGAACTTGGCAATACTTGCTTGAACATCCGTAGGTTGGTAAACTATTTCATCAACGATTAAAGAAGCCGGCAATTCAGCTTTCAGCTTGTCTAACTCTTCGCGTACCTCTTTTCCAATCAAAAGGATATTGCGGTTCTCTTTAAAGAAGCCGCATAACATAACTGCATTCTGGCCATTATGTTTAAGCTGGTAATTGGATTCCTCAATATCCCAATAGACATTGGCCACATCTTTCAAATAAACGGGGGCTCCGGTTTCGGGAGATACATCTATAATTACGTTCTCAATATCCGTCAGGGAAGTAAAGAGACCGGGGGATGAAACATTGATCTTTACTTGTTCATCTTTTAAAGAACCGGAAGGAATCTGCAGGTTTTGAGCTTGTAGGAGATCCACCAGTTCACTGAGAGAGAGATTATATTTATTAAGCTCTTCAGTCTTAACTTTTACCTTGGCTACTTTGTTCTGAACTCCCCACAAGGTAAAACGGGAGATGCCGTCAATCTTGGCCAACCTGGTTTTAAACTGGTCCGCATAATCTGCCAATTGCTCATAGGAATAGTTTTCACCGGAAAGGCTAATGATCATGCCCGGGGTCTCAGCCAGTTTCGTATCTATTTCAATGTCCAAGCATTCATCAGGTATTTCGCTTTGAGCCTGATCAAGGATTTGATTTAATTCGTTCCAAGCCGCTTTAACATCTGTATCATTGTAAAGTTCCAGAATTACCACTGAAACGCTGTTTTTGGTTACGGACATAGAGGCTTTATAACCCGGTACCTCCCGGATTTTTTCTTCAATAACCCGGGTGACCAGTTTTTCTACATCCTCAGGAGAAGCCCCTGGATAGATGGTAGTAATGATGGCATAGGGAGCGGATACATCAGGACTTTCTTGCTTGGGAATCAGATAATAGCTATATAAGCCAAAGACGATGGCTATAATGGTAAAGAAAATTGTAAACCGCCAATTTCTTATAATGCGGTTGGTAATTCCTCTATTATTGCTCATCGGGATTTACCTCGCTTTGAATCTTTACCTTATTGCCTTCTTTGAGGGTTTTCATCCCGCTTATTACATATTGCTCCCCGGCATTTAAGCCCTCAATGCGAACCTTGAAGCCCTGGACATCGAGAATAGTAATATTCCTTTTGACTGCCCGGCCGTCTTGAACAACAAAAAGGTAATCCTCCCCATCATTTAGAATACAGGCTAATGGGACCCAAATACCCGTAGTCTCCCCTTGAGCAAATTTCACCTCAGCCGTGGCTCCTAAGAAAAAGGAATCGGCAGGGTAAGGTTCTGTAATAAGGATTTCCGCATTATAAGTACGGGTCTGCTCATCCGGAACAGCATCCAGCCGTTCAACTTTTCCTGACGCCGTTTTTCCGTTCACAGTTACCTTAACTGCATCTCCCACTTTAACCTTGTGTACATCACTTTGAGAAAGCCCAACACTAACCTTCTGCTCGGGGGAACGAATTACCACCACGGGATAACCTGCAGCCACAATCTCACTTTTTTGGAAAAGAATATCTACTACATAACCCTCCATATCCGCATAAAGTTGGGCATCGTTAAGTTGTATTTGTTTGGCTTGCAGCTCCAGTTTAGCCTGCTCTAAAGTGGCCTCTTGTACATCTAAATTTAGTTTGGCTTTAATTAAATCGTTCTCGGCTATAGCCCCGGCTGCATATAATTGTTCGCACTTTTGATAGCTATCAAGGGCATCATTATAGGCTTTTTCGGCTTTGATGACATTAAGCCTAGAGGCCTCCACTGCCAACCCGTATTCAGTAGTATCCAGAGATGCCAGTCTTTGGCCCGCTTTCACATAAGCACCCTTTTCCACTGCAATATCTTGGAGTTTGCCCGAAATTTTGAAGCTGTATTTGCGGAGCTCACCCGGTGAGGTTAGACCTGTATAACTAAGTTGGACAGGATATGTTTCCTCCTTGGCTTCTTGAACTTGGACAAGTTTTTCTTTCTCCGCACCGGTTACAGCGGCTTGCCCGGAACAACCAGTCAGTATAATACTTAAGACCAAAACCCCTAATAATAAT
>JAAYII010000069.1 GCA_012523535.1 Peptococcaceae bacterium | reverse complement strand
TTCTGCCAATATCATTGGGAGATAGATTGGTATCTAAAAGAAAACAATCCGTTGGCATTCCGGAAAGTACTAATGCTGTAATAGCAGCATTAGGTCCGGGCAAAACGTCTATCTTCAGGTTTTGTTCCAAGCACATTCTGATTATAATCTGCCCCGGATCTGATATGCCGGGCATCCCGGCGTCTGAAATAAGAGCACAGTTTTTGCCTTGTCGTATTTTGTCAACAATTTCTTGGGCCCGCTGTTTCTCATTATGTTGATGATAGCTGATCATAGGTGTTTTAATACCATAATGGGCAAGAAGCTTTTTAGAGTGCCTGGTATCTTCCGCAGCTATAAAATCGACCTGTTTAAGGGTTTCCAACACTCTGATAGTAATATCGCCCAAATTGCCGATTGGAGTCGCACAAACGTATAAAGTACCTTGTTCAGGCATCATTTACCTCCAAGCTAGCCAGCCCCAATTACTCTTTTCTCAAGAAAGCGTTGCAGAAAAGGCAATTGCCTTCCATCGGTTCGCCAAAGTAAATATGACAAACATGAAAACCCTGCTCATATAACTTTACAAGGTTTTCATGAGCTTCTCTTTGGATCTTGTAAGCGTTCTTCTGAATCCGGGTGATATCCGACTCCGACACAGCACAAAGCTGTCGTTTCAAATTGATATTTTCTTCTTCCAAATACTCAATATATTGCCTTAGACTTTTTATCTCATTTAAAAGCCGGCTAAGATTCTCTTCAACTTCGGTTATAGCTTGGTGTAACTGTCCCACCATTATTCCTCCGCTTCTTCTTCGGCAACAAGCCTGAGTAACTCTTCTTTACTTTCTTCATCATATACTTCGGAGAAAATTTCATTGTCTTCCTGTTGATCTTTTTGCCCGTTTTTACTTTCATAGCAGCCGTTCTCGTATTTCAAACAACCCATTAAGCGACCGCAAATTCCGGATATTTTAGCCGGATTAAGGGATAAGTTCTGATCTTTGGCCATGCGGATAGAAACCGGCTCAAAATCTCCCAAAAAAGATGAGCAGCAAAGTTCTCTACCGCAAGACCCCAGCCCGCCTAGCATTTTGGCTTCATCTCTTACCCCTATTTGTCTAAGTTCAATCCGGGTTCGAAATACTGCCGCCAAATCTTTGACCAATTCTCTAAAATCTACACGTCCCTCTGCCGTAAAGGAAAAAATAATTTTATTTCCATCAAAGGTATATTCCACATCAATTAATTTCATTGGCAAATTATGATTGGCAATTTTTTGTAAGCAAATCTTAAAAGCTTCTTTTTCTTTAATTTTATTCATTCGGTAAATCTCCTCATCTTCCGGAGTAGCCTTACGCACAACCTCTTTTAAAGGCGCCACTATTTCTTCGGGAGAAATTTCTCTTAAGGGAAGAACAACCTTGCCAAATTCCATTCCTCTTGCTGTTTCCACAATAACATGATCATTTGGTTGCAATTCCAAATCTCCGGGGAGGAAATAGTATATTTTTCCTGCTTTTTTAAAGCGTATTCCCACTACTTTAGCCAATTTCCGCTTCCTCCATAGTTTATGTGTTTAAGAGCCAACATTTCTAAAGCTAACCTGCTGTTCACTTGTTTTTGAAGTAATTCCATGGTCTCACCTATCTCCGGAAGAAAGTTGGGAGATAGATTTCCTTTTTTAATCATTTCTCTAACAGTTACCGCTAGAGTCTGAAGAAACACTAAGCAATCTTCTTTTTCCAAGGAAGTAAATAGGGAAAAGGTTTGTAAAAAATCTCCGGTTTGAACCATTTCCAAATAACCGTCAATCAAGTCCTTCATTTTATCCAGTCCGAATTTTTGAATTTTACGTGCTAAATCCGGATCTCCCCCGCTTAAAGAAAAAGCTTCGGCTTCCTCCTCCCATTCCGTAAGAGTGGGGGAAGGAAGGTATACAGATTGTGCTCTGCTTTGAAGTGTCGGTATTATGGCCTCGATATTACTGCAACTGAGAATTATTAAAGTGTTTTCGGGCGGTTCCTCGGCAATCTTTAACAGGGCATTGGCTGCCGGCAAAGTAAGTTTATTAGCTTCATCAATTAAACAAACTCTATATTTGCCCTCATAAATTTTGCGGTAAATTTTTTCCTGCAACGACAACACCTGTTCAATGCCGATACTTAACTTGGAGGGCTGAAGATAATGAAAATCAGGATGGCTGCCCAACGCGATTTTGTTACAAGCGGAACAAATCTTGCAGGGCTTTATATCCCCCGTGCAGTTTAACATGGCTGCCAGTTCAAGGACAGTTTTTATTCTTTCCTTGGCTCCACTACCATAGAGTATTAATAAATGCGCCAATCTATTATCTTCAACCGCTTTTTTTAATAGTTTCAAACTTGTATTCATTGCTTCCTCAAATATCTATAATAAGAATTTCCTTTTGCTTATACCCCTGCCAACCCTGCCAGCGATAGCTATCCGCTTGCTCTAACAATGATAAGACATAGGGAGTTATCTCCTCCCCCGCAGCAACCAAAGGTATTCCCGGTGGATAAACGGAAATGGTTTCACCGGCAAGGCAACCAAGACAGTCTTTTAGTGTTACTTTGCGTTTGGGTGCCAACCAGGCTTCCCGCGGTGTTAACCTAACCGGAGGAAGTTGCTTGGCTGCGGTTAAAAATTGCTCATCGGTTTGTTCCTTAAGATTCCTGCAATTGCGACGGGAAAGACCATATTGTTTGGCAATACTTTTCAAAGCCTTTCTTAAAACCCGCACATCTTCAGGCTTGCTGCCTATTCCGAGCATGAAAAGAATGTTGCTCTCATCCCATAATTCAGGCTCAATTAGATGAGATGTTCTCAATAATTCTACTACTTTATCCGCCTCTATTTCCAAGGTAGAAACATTTACCAGGATCTTTGTCCAGTCCAGTCCACTGATACCAAAACTACCCACATCATTAAATGTTAAAATACGCAAGATACCGTCAAGTTCTTTGTGCAGAGCCATAACTTCTTCATAGAGGTCACCCCAGCAAAAATCCTGCCAACTGCTCATTGCTTTTTCCAAAGATTCCATCAATAAATAACTCGGGCTGGAGGTCTGCAAAAGTTCCAAAGATTGTTTTAAAGTATTCCTATTTATTCTTGAACCTTGAACATGAAGCATACCCGCCTGGGTAAGTGCAGCCAACGTCTTGTGAGTACTATGAACAACTGCATCGGCACCCTGACTTACCGCATTTTCAGGAAAAATAACTCCTTTAAAATGAGCTCCGTGAGCTTGGTCGACCAGGATGGGAAGATCAGGGCGTTTGTTATTTCTCCATTTAAGAATATAACCCAAGTCAATTGATGTACCATAATAGCTGGGATCAGTAACATGGCAAGCGCCGATGTGTTCACTATCCTGGCAAAAGCTCGCAATATTTAAACCCAAAGGAAGTTTAAAATCCGGATGAATCTCCGGAGCTATATATTCAGGCTCCAGGCCGGAAAGGATAAGGCCGGCTACAACCGACCGATGTGCCCGGCGATCTATCAAAATTTTTTTCCCGCAACAGGCTGAAGCCAGTGATAAAAACATGGCCTGGTTGCCGGCGGTAGCTCCATTGACCAGAAAAAAAGTTTCCTCCGCACCGTAAATATCCGCCGCTAATCGTTGGGCTTCAGCAATAACGCCCTGGGGATTATGAAGCATATCTAACCCCGGAAGCTCTGTTAAATCGTGTTCGGGAAATTTGATAGAGGATAAGATGTCCTCTCTTCCCTTATGTCCGGGAGTATGAAAAGAGTGCATGCCAAGTTTAGAATAACTTGCCAATTTGCTGCTTAGCGGATTCACTGATTCCTCCTTAAAAATGTTAATTTATTTTAACATATTTTTTATTTTTTTTCACTTTCCACAATTTTGGTTATGTTTATTATGTTTAATGAAGATTGAAAAATATTTCCCCATTTCTTAACAGAAGATTATTCTTTTTATATTTTGAATATTAACCTGATACTGAGAATCCTCAAAAGCAGTCTTGATGATTATTTCTTCACACTTGGCACAGACAAACTTCTTTCTTAAACGAAATCCATCGTATAAACCTAAAGAAGGGGTCAAACTGCAAATCTCACATTTTGGAAACAGATTATCCATTTTTCAGCGCCCTTTCCATTAAATATTTCCGCCATTTTATCTTTTAATCGTGTTAAATTCTCCTTTTTATATAGATTATTCTTGCCAAAAAAAAGGGCTAATAGAATTTGCCGACCATTTAGGCCATCTGCCTGCAAAAAAAGAAGATGTCTCAAGGATGAAGACATCTTCTTTAGTGTTAAGTTTTGTTTACTTCCGTTTTCAGGTTTATCTCATAACTTAACAGAGAATCTTTCCTAAT
>JAAYII010000006.1 GCA_012523535.1 Peptococcaceae bacterium | reverse complement strand
GTAATGGGCAACAGGTCGAATAAGTCGGGCTCGGGGGTAGTATTTACTCATAATCCCAAATTAAACAAACCGGGCATTAATCTTTACGGGGATTTTACCTTGTGCAGTCAAGGAGAAGATATTGTGGCCGGTTTGGTGCATACTTTGCCTATTTCCGAAAGTCAGCGCCAGGAGGATTATCCGGAGTCATCAATTTCTTTGCAAACCGCTTTTCCCAAAATATATAATCGCCTTAAAGAATTAGCTTCAAAATTAATTTATGAACTCGGATTTAACAATCAGGAAATTGAATTTACTTTTGAGTCCGAGAACCCGGAAGACCTTTATATTCTTCAAACCAGGGAACAAATTATCACTCCGAAGAAAGACAAGGTCCAATTTTTCAGCACTCCTCTGGAAGAGATGAAACTTTTGGGACGGGGGATTGGCACCGGAGATAAGTGTTTAAGCGGTATGGTGTGTTTCGATATGCAGGATCTGCTGCGCTTTAGGCTGGAGTATCCCGAGGAAAAGTTTATTCTAATCCGGCCTGACACTGTTCCCGACGATATTGCCAAGATTTTTCTCTGTGACGGTCTGATTACCAGCCGCGGGGGTGTCACATCCCATTCCTCGGTCACTGCCACAAAATTGGGCAAAACTTGTATTTTAAATTGCAAAGATTTAATCGTGAATGATAATTTGAAACAATGTACAATCAATGGGGTTGTTTTGAAACCGGGAGATATAATATCAATTGACGGTAAGGCCGGAAATATCTTTTTAGGTAAATATCCAATTCAAAGCACTTAACAAAGCGCTTGATTTGAATATAAACTAAATACTTATTTGGGGGGAGATTTTATGGATTTGCAATTTAAAAACAAAAAAATTTTGGGTATCAATGGCATAGGTCGCATAGGAAAGCTGACCTTCTGGAATCATCTAAGACTGGGGCATTTTGACGGGTTTGTTCTTAATGCCGGCAGGAAAGTAGGCAGAAGTCTGGATGATCTTATAGATTATTTGGTCAAAGATTCTACCTACGGTTCTTTGCATGTTTTCCTTTATGGTTATAGCGGAAAAACTTGCGATATAGAGATCATTGACCGGGAAGAGGGATTGTTTACCATTAACGGGGTACAAGTTAAGTTTCTCAGCCAGGCGAGAAATCCGCGTGATATTAACTGGGCTAAAGAAGGCGTACAGTTGGTGGTTGATTGTACTGGTAAATATCTTGATCCCACAATTCCTGCCGATCACCCTAAGGGCAGTATCCGCGGCCATTTGGAAGCCGGGGCGAAGAAAGTCATTGTTAGTGCTCCCTTTAAAATTAAGGATAATTCTAAAAAAATGCCCGAAGACAGCGGAATGTTTGTCTATGGCGTAAATCATATGCGCTTTGATCCTATGAAGCACCATATTATTTCCGCCGCCAGTTGCACCACTACCGGCTTGGCTCATATGATCAAACCGCTCTTGGAAACCGAAGAAACATCGGAAATAATCACAGCCTCCATGTCTACGGTCCATGCGGCGACAAATAACCAGAGCATTCTTGATACGGCGCCGAAAGAGGGAAAATCCGATCTGAGAAGAAACCGCTCAGTTTTTAATAACATTATTCCTACAACTACAGGTGCAGCTGACGCTCTGGAGGAAATTCTGCCGGAAATCAAGCAAATCGGATTTATGGCAGATTCGGTGCGGATACCGGTCAGCACTTCATCTCTTATTACCTTAAATGTAACCTTCCATTCCAAGCTGCATAAAGAAACGGGGATGCCGGTAATTAACCGCACTTTTTTGAATGATATTTATAAGAAAGCCGCCGAAGGTCCTCAGAAAGGTTTATTGGTTTTCAGCGAAAAACAAAATGTTTCTTCCGACTTTATTGGCTTCTTGGGAGCTATCGTGATTGAAGGAGTTGAAACCCATACCCGGACAGGTTTTATTCCGTTATCGGCCAAAACTTTAAAGGACTATGGTATTGAAAACTGCTCGGACTTGAATATTCCTGTAACTCATGCTAAGATCTGTGGCTGGTATGACAATGAATTTGGCAGCTATGTTAACTTATTAGGGAAATTAACCGTTTATATTGATAAAAATATACCTTAATACCAATCTTCCTTGACAAAGAGTTTATTATTGTGTTAAATTATTCTGTGCGACTGCAAAATAAGGAGTTAAGCCGCTGCTGGGGAGGTGTTTGGAAATGCGTGTTGCAATCACATTGGCTTGTACGGAATGTAAAAACAGGAATTATCAAACCAATAAAAACAAAAAGAATGATCCTGATCGCATAGAATTAAAAAAGTATTGTAAAGTTTGCAAAACCCATACCGTTCATAAGGAGACAAAATAATCAGGTGAGTGGGTATTATACCGCTAAGGATGTGATTGAATGGCATTAACCAAAAAAGACGATCGTGCTAAAGGCAATGGAGGTTTCCTTAATAGATTCAAGAATCCCAGCAGAAGAGTCAACTATTTCCGGGAGGTTTGGCTTGAACTGAAAAAAGTTCATTGGCCTAATCGTAGTCAGTTGTTGACATATACGGCCGTTGTCCTGGTGGCAGTAGGAATTTGTGCTGTACTTATCTGGATTGTTGACAGTGGTTTGACCTATGCCCTGTCGACCTTGCTTGGGTATTGATAGGGGGCTGATTCTCTTTTAGGAGGCCTTTAGTTTAATGGCTAAGAATTGGTATGTTATTCACACTTATTCCGGTTACGAGAACAAGGTGAAAACAAATCTGGAAAAACGCGTTGAGTCCATGAATATGGGCGATAAAATATTTCGTGTTTTAGTCCCTATGGAGGATGAGATAGAGATAAAAAACGGGAAAAAGAAGATTTCCAAGCGCAAGGTTTTTCCCGGGTATGTGCTGGTCGAAATGGATATGACCGATGATTCTTGGTATGTTGTTCGTAATACTCCCGGCGTAACCGGTTTTGTCGGTAGCGGTAATAAGCCCATTCCATTGTTAGAGCATGAGGTCTCGAGCATTCTTCGCCAGATGGGCCTGGAAAAAGTCCGTACAAAGATTGATGTTTCTATCGGACAATCGGTCCGAGTTATTTCCGGGCCTTTTAAAGATTTTATTGGGGTAGTTCAGGAAATACTGGAAGAGAAACAAAAAGTAAGGGTTTCAGTATCCATGTTTGGGAGAGAAACTCCTGTGGAGTTGGAATTTAGTCAAATTGAGAAATTTGACTGAAATAAATAATGATCCTAAAAAGGAGGTGTGTTCATGGCTAAGAAAGTTATCGGTTTGGTAAAATTGGCAATTCCTGCTGGCAAAGCGAATCCGGCTCCTCCCGTTGGCCCCGCTCTTGGTCAGCACGGTGTAAATATTATGGGTTTTTGCAAGGAATATAATGAAAAAACCAAAGATCAAGTTGGTTTGATCATTCCCGTAGAGATAACAATCTATGAGGATCGTTCCTTTACTTTTGTTTTGAAAACTCCGCCGGCATCGGTTTTGCTTAAAAAAGCTGCTAAAATTGAGTCCGGTTCGGCTGTTCCCAATAAACAAAAGGTTGCTAAAGTGACAAAAGATCAAATCAAAGAAATCGCTGAAATCAAAATGAAGGATTTAAATGCCGCCACTATTGAAGCCGCCATGCGTATGGTGGAAGGTACGGCGCGCAGCATGGGAATTGAAGTTGTTTAATAGCGGTCTTAAATAATGTGGGAGGGTTAAACCCGACTACCACAAGGAGGTAAATTTGATGGCTAAGAGAGGTAAAAGATATCTTGAAGCTCAAAAGGCGTTTGACAGACTAACTCTTTATGAGCCAAAAGAAGCAATAAGAATTGTTAAAGAAAATGCCAAGGCTAAATTTGATGAAACAGTTGAAGTGGCTTTCAAACTAGGTATCGATACTCGCCATGCGGATCAGCAAATTCGCGGGGCGGTTGTTCTTCCCCATGGAACGGGCAAAACCCGTAGCGTTCTGGTTTTTGCCAAGGGTGACAAGGCTAAGGAAGCTGAAGCAGCAGGAGCCGACTATGTTGGAGCCGAAGATATGGTGGAAGAAATCCAGCAGGGATGGTTCGGTTTTGATGTCGTAGTAGCTACTCCCGATATGATGAGTGTCGTTGGTAAACTAGGAAAACTGTTAGGTCCTAAAGGATTAATGCCTAACCCCAAGACCGGTACGGTAACCTTTGAAGTGGAGAAAGCTGTCAAAGAAATCAAAGCCGGTAAAGTTGAATACAGGGCTGACAAAGCCGGTATTATTCATGTCCCTATCGGTAAAGTATCCTTTGAGCAGGAAAAGCTGGAAGAAAACTTTAAATTGATTGCGGAAACCATATTAAAAGCAAGACCGGCTGCTGCTAAAGGACAATATGTCAGAAGTGTAACCGTATCCTCGACCATGGGTCCGGGTGTGAAAATCAATCCTTTGAAAGTAGTCTAAGTTATAGACACTGTTCAAGGTTGAGATAAATAAAAGTTAATAACCTGAACCGCTGTAGACAGCAGGTGCTTTGATGCTTAATTTCCTGCCGAGGCGGAGGATAACCATAAAGTCAAAATGACGAATATTTATAACCTCCGTGTCTTAGCGGAGGTTATTATACTTTATAACCTAGTCTCCAACACTGCTGGCTAGCAACATCGCATCGTTGAAGGGGGGTGCATCGATGCCTAATTTAGAAGAGAAACAAAAAATAGTTGAGGAGATTAAACAAAAGTTTCAGAACTCCAATGGAGTCATACTTGCCGATTATAGAGGTCTAACTGTTTCTCAGGTCACAAGTCTCAGAAAGGAACTGCGTGAAGCCGGTGTGGAGTACAAAGTCCTGAAAAACACCATGGTACGCAGAGCCGCTGCTGAAATCGGTTTGCAGGGACTTGATCAGTTTTTGGAAGGTCCTACAGCTATTGCCTTTTCAGCTGACCCGGTTACCCCGGCCAAAATCCTTTCGGAATATAGCAAGAATAACAAGGATCTGAAAATTAAAGCTGGGGTTGTTGAGGGGAAAATCATTGACCCGGAAAGAGTTAAAGATCTGGCCAATCTTCCTTCGAGGGAAGTCCTTCTCTCCCAGGTACTTGCAGGATTGCAGGCTCCGCTTCAGGGTTTGGTCAATGTTTTGCAGGGCCCGATTCGCAAACTTGGTTATGCTTTAGAAGAAGTGCGTAAGCTCAAGGAAGCTCAGGCTTAACTTACTCAGGCTCAGTTCATAGTATAAGGTTCGAGACGAGAGCCACCATCTAATAAACCAAAAAAATAAGGAGGATACCTATAATGTCCAAAATTGCTGAAATTATAGAAACCGTTAAAGGTATGACTGTTCTTGAGCTCGCTGAGCTCGTAAAAGCTTTTGAAGAAGAATTCGGAGTAAGTGCTGCCGCTCCCGCTGCAGTTGTGGCCGCTCCTGCCGCTGCCGGCGGTGCCGCAGCTCCTGCCGCTGAAGAGCAAACAGAATTTGATGTAATCCTGACCAGCGCAGGCCAAGCTAAAATCAATGTTATTAAGATAGTCCGCGAAATCACCGGCCTTGGCTTGAAAGAAGCTAAGGACCTCGTTGATGGCGCTCCGAAACCTGTTAAAGAGAAAATTTCCAGAGAAGATGCTGAAGCTATTAAGGCTAAACTTGAAGAAGCCGGTGCCAGCGTAGAAATTAAATAACATTAAAATGAATATCATTCCCTGATATTACAGGGTGTAAAAAAACCGGCGATCCGGAAAGGGGGCATACCTTTTGAGGTATGCCCCCTTTTCTGTTTTTAGTAATATTCAATAAGAAAAGCCAACTGTTTTCATCGTCTTCTACGAAGGTATCTGTTTAGATTTTTGTTAACTTATTAATTGAGATATTAAGAATAGTTATAAAAATAAAAAAATATAAAGATTTGACAGATATGGAAACTCAATTGTCTGAGGCGGCAACAGGAATTAAAATGATAAAAGAAGAATTGGATAAAGCCGCTGTCCGTTCTAGGCTTCTTTTCCGGGCTATTCTCATCCGTAATTTCGGCCGCACCAGAGAAATGGAAGTCAATGCTATCTTCCCCATTATGACCTATCCGGACTCCAACAATGAAACTATAACCAGGCGGTTATTATCCAGACCGAAATTGTTTGAAAAGGATGATAATTTTCCTAAGGGGGTTATTATTAATGAAAGTTTTGTTTGTCAACATTCCCAGCGGACCGGAAAGCGGCGAATTTGAACGTTTCGTTAAAAATGCTTATGTCCCGTTGCTAAAGAAGAATTTGGCTTTGACCAAGCAAAAGGATACGGAAATTGTCTTTCGCTTTTGCGAGTGGGGCATGGGACCGATTGATGTGGCCTTTTATCGCTATCTGGATCATTTGGCCTCCAGAATGGTTTATTTTGCAGCGGCCAATGCCGAACAAGAAGGATTTGATGCCGTGGTTATAAACTGTTTCGGGGATCCGATGCTTTGGGAAGTGCGTCAAGCCTTAAACATTCCAGTAATTGGCATTGGGGAATCCAGCATGCTTTTTGCTACTCTTATGGGATACAAGTTCGGTATTGTGCATATTTCTCCTTATAATATCCCTGAAACAGAAGAACATCTGGTCAAATACGGGCTGAAAGATCGCTGTGTCGGGATGCGGCCCATCGCGGATTGGGCCGACACCGGTGCCCAGGATGGGTTGACGGATTCCAATTTAACTATCGAAGCTTTTATAACTACGGCCCGGGAATTGATCGCTGCCGGAGCTGAAGTGATTATTCCCGGATGTTCCCTAATGTCCCCGACTGTCCGGCTTGCACCGGGAGCTGAGAAAAAATATCCCAATGGTCTAACGGAGATCGACGGGGTGGCCATAGTCGATGTTCTGGGCCAAGCGATAAAACTGGCGGAAACATTGGTTGCTTTGAATAAGGGGGGATCCGCCTGGATCAGCCGTAAACTCTTATTTGCCCAACCCTCTGAGCATGTGTTGCAATTAGGGAAAATATTGACCGATAACCCCGGGCTTAAGTTTTGGGATGTAGTCTAAAGGTGCATTTTTTGGCTGTCTTCACTGTGCGTGACGTTCAGCCTTCTCATCAATCCAATAAAATGACCGCTGTCCCTCTTATATTTATTCGGGATGGCGGTCCTGTTTATAATAAAGATAATTTTTTTGATTCCGACTTATAATAATGGTATAATCTGTGGTATAATGGCATAATTATTAATTATTTTCTCACGATTTTTCTTGACAATGGCTGGAACCTTTGGTAAGATTAATAACTGTCACTGTAGGCGCAAGCCTGTTAAAAAGCAATAATGTAGGGAGATAATAGTGTGGATGTATTTTCATCGCATGTGAGATAGCTCCATAATGTAGAGCGAGGTTTCTTTACTATAGGGCCTTGCTTTTCATTGTTTATTGCAATATGTTTTCCGCTCTCTTGAAAAGCAGCCGGTTCCCAACTAAGCCGGTTATCTTAACTGATTATTGTAATTGTTATTTATATTATACTTCATTTTAGATACATAGCAATTATTTGTTTAATTATATTTACTCAGTAAATCAATATAGAATTTATATATTGCTTAAGTCGGATTAAAGTAGGTCTGCGGAAAATACACTGAGAGGGTGAAGCAAAATGGTTTATCCAATTAAAGTCGGAAATAGGGTGCGATGGAGCTATGCCAGGCTCCGCGAAGTTTTGGATATGCCTAATCTGATTGAAATCCAGCAGAATTCATATCAATGGTTTCTGGATGAAGGTTTGAAAGAGATATTTGAAGACATCTCTCCTATCCAGGATTTTACGGGAAATTTGATTCTGGAATTCATAGATTATAGTTTGGGTGAACCTAAATATGATGTTGAAGAATGTAAAGAGCGGGATGTCACCTATGCAGCCCCTTTAAGAGTGAAAGTGCGGTTGATCAATAAAGAAACGGGAGAAGTCAAAGAACAGGAAGTATTTATGGGTGATTTCCCTCTTATGACGGATAAAGGCACCTTTATCATCAATGGTGCGGAACGTGTTATTGTCAGCCAGCTGGTACGGTCCCCCGGTGTGTATTACTCGGACAGTATTGATGCCAGCGGTAAAAAGATTTATGGAGCGACTATTATTCCCAATCGGGGTGCTTGGCTGGAATTTGAAACCGACATTAATGACAACATCTTTGTCCGTGTGGACCGGACACGCAAACTGCCCGTAACCGTCCTCATAAGGGCTTTGGGTTATTCGACCAATGCGCGGATTTTGCAAGCTTTTGATGATAACGAATATATAAGAATTACTTTGGAGAGAGATAACACTGAGTCCACAGAGGAAGCTTTGGTTGAAATCTATAAACGGCTTCGCCCGGGTGAACCTCCCACAGTGGAAAGCGCCAAGGCTCTATTGGAGTCCCTGTTTTTCGATTCCAAACGTTACGATTTGGCAAAAGTGGGTAGATATAAACTCAATAAAAAATTGAATCTGGATATCCCTATGACGGTAAGACATTTGACCACGGAGGACATAATTGCTTCCATTTCTCACTTGCTAAAGATTATTGATGGCCAAGGCACTGTCGATGATATAGACCACTTGGGCAACAGACGCTTGCGCTCTGTGGGTGAGCTTTTGCAGAACCAATTTAGGATAGGGCTCTCCCGTATGGAAAGAGTGGTCCGGGAAAGGATGACCATTCAGGATATTGAGGGTATAACGCCTCAAGTTCTGATTAATATTCGGCCCGTAGTGGCTGCAATTAAAGAATTTTTCGGTAGCAGCCAGCTGTCGCAGTTTATGGATCAAACAAATCCTTTGGCCGAACTGACCCATAAAAGACGTCTAAGCGCTCTGGGTCCGGGAGGATTGAGCAGGGAAAGGGCCGGCTTTGAAGTACGTGACGTTCACCATTCTCACTACGGCAGAATGTGCCCGATAGAAACTCCGGAAGGCCCTAACATTGGACTTATCGGCTCGCTCAGTACTTATGGCCGGATCAATGAATATGGTTTTATCGAGGCTCCTTACCGCAAAGTGGAGGACGGCAGAGTAACCGATGAAATTCATTATTTAACTGCGGATGAAGAGGAAAAATATGTTATCGCTCAGGCCAACGCGCCTCTCGGTGAAAACGGAGAGTTTTTAAGCGATAAAGTTGAGGCTAGGCATGGGGAAGATTTTGTTCTCGTGCCTCCATCCAACGTTCAATATATGGACGTTTCGCCGAAGCAAATGGTATCCATAGCCACAGCTCTTATCCCCTTTTTGGAGCATGACGACGCCAACAGGGCTCTTATGGGTTCCAATATGCAGCGACAGGCTGTTCCTTTGCTGAAGACCGATGCCCCTTATATTGGTACGGGCATGGAATATAAAGCGGCGGTTGATTCCGGTGTTTGTGTTTTGGCGCAAAAAGCCGGGACAGTGGTGCGCGTGACTTCTGAGGAAATAGTTGTGCAAAATGATGATAAAACAACGACGAAATATAAACTGCTCAAGTTCCTGCGCAGTAACCAGGGTACTTGTATCAACCAAAAACCGATAGTCAGAAAAGGCGAACGGATCGAAGCAGGTCAGGTTATTGCCGACGGGCCTTCCACCGATCATGGGGAGCTCGCTTTAGGGCGCAACGTTTTGGTCGCTTTCATGCCCTGGGAAGGCTACAACTACGAGGATGCTATTCTGATTAGCGAAAAATTGGTTAGGGATGATTATTTTACTTCTATTCATATAGAAGAATACGAGGCGGATGCCCGGGATACCAAGCTGGGTCCTGAAGAAATAACCAGGGATATTCCCAATGTGGGGGAAGACGTACTTAAAGATCTCGATGAACGCGGGATCATTCGAATTGGTGCTGAAGTAAGGCCGGGGGATATCCTGGTGGGCAAAGTCACACCTAAAGGGGAAACCGAACTTACCGCTGAGGAACGCCTCTTAAGAGCGATTTTCGGCGAGAAAGCTAGAGAAGTCAGAGACACTTCCTTAAGGGTGCCCCATGGGGAAGCGGGAAGAGTTGTTGACGTCAAAGTATTTAAAAGGGAAAACGGAGATGAATTGGCCCCCGGCGTCAATCAGCTTGTTCGGGTATACATTGCTCAAAAACGTAAAATTTCCGTTGGGGACAAAATGGCCGGTAGGCACGGCAATAAAGGGGTTATTTCCAGAATTATGAGGCAGGAGGATATGCCTTTTATGCCGGACGGAACCCCCATTGAGATCGTGCTCAACCCGTTGGGTGTACCTTCCCGTATGAATATCGGGCAGGTATTGGAGACCCATCTTGGCTGGGCGGCTAAAGCTTTGGATATGTATATTGCCACCCCCGTATTTGACGGAGCCCGTGAAGAGGATATTTTTGAAACACTGGAGAAAGCAGGGCTTCCTAAGAGCGGTAAATCTATTCTTTACGATGGTAGAACCGGCGAACCGTTTGATAACGAAATTACAGTAGGTTATATGTACATGCTTAAACTTCATCACTTGGTTGATGATAAAATCCATGCTCGTTCGACCGGACCTTATTCCCTCGTCACTCAGCAGCCTTTGGGCGGTAAAGCCCAATTCGGCGGCCAGCGTTTCGG
>JAAYII010000068.1 GCA_012523535.1 Peptococcaceae bacterium | reverse complement strand
CCCCAGAGGGTGGTCAGCCGCATGCCTACAGCCAAGAGTCTCACCGCAACTTTTGAAGCTGTTAAACTCTTCCTTGTAATTTAAAAATTTCTTGGCTGCCTGGTTTACGGCCCTTACTTTTACATCTTTGTCCAGTACAAAAGTTAGAATAGGGATAGCGTTAAAAATACTCTGGAGAAAAGATTTTTGCTGAAACAAATCTCTCATACCAGACTCTCCCTTCTTAACCCACCGGAACCTATTGGCCATTCTTTTTTACTTGGGACAAACCATTAATTGCCTCCTTATGCTAATAATTTCCACTTACTAAATTTGTTTCTACATTTTTTTTCATTTTCCTTTACCAATTTATAATTTTTTTATTGTTAAAATTTTGTCATTATAATACTCTTTATTATTTTGCATTTTTTGTATATTAATCATATTTTTAATTATCCCTGTTATCAATTATTATCCTTTTGGCTGTTCCTGTGGAGAAGGGTACTTTTTTCCCAAAATTGCTGATCAGTATTTGTTCTCTTTGCGGAAATGCTTGTTGCACTGCAGGTATGGACCGCAATGCCCGACAAACCCGGTCCTTAAAATCTTCATCCAGCCTCACGGTATTGTCTTCGCTTGTCTTAAGATCAACATACAAGCAGTCAAGGCCGGAATTATTTCCGATTATCACTCCATAGTCCACCACCCCGTCAAACAAGAAAATGACCTCATCTAACTCGGCCATGGAAAAGGAATGCTCTTGAACTTTTATCCGGCCCGCAAGTCTGCCTTTTACAATTTCCATACTGCGCAAAACGGTACCGCAAGGGCATTGGGCGGGTATAAAGCGACTTAAATCCCCTGTACGATAACGGATTAGGGGCATGCCGACACGGGTCAAAGTAGTAAAAACAACTTCCCCTGTTTCCCCTTCTTTTAAAACCTGACCGCTTTCAGGGTCAATAATTTCAAAATAAAGATCCGCTTCCCTTAAATGATAGCCGGCGAGCGCAGCGCATTGTACCCCACCCCCAAGGCCCATTTCAGTCATGCCGTAATGGTTGAATACTTTGCAGCCCCAAGTATCCTCCAACACTTGGCAAATGGAGTGGGGAACATGATCCGTACTCAATAGCACGCTTTTTATGCGGTCTTTCAACAATTTGCCTTTTTTACTGCGAGCCATGGCCAAAACGTGGGTCGGAATACCTACCAAAGAGCTGGCCTTAGTTTCAAGGGCGCACTGTATTGCCTCCCCGGCATCGGATACAGGACCAAAGGGGATGGCTCCCGCCCCCAGCCGTTTAAGGCCCTGTTTGAGAAGATCTCCCACACTGCCCGGCTGTTTCCAAGGAAGCAGGATCATGACCCGGTCTTGAGGCCCAACCAAATTTCTCATTCCATAATCAAAAAAGTCTATAGTAAGCTCCTGATCAGCCTGCGTAAAAAAAATCCGTTTCGGCTGTCCGGTCGTTCCCGAAGAGCGGAGGGTTACAATACGAGCAATATCCCCCTGTCCGGTACAGACTAGCCGCTGCGGATTGTTCTGAACATCCTGAGGCCAAGTAAAAGGCAGCTTGGAAAAAACAGAAAAATCAGTTATGGCCTCCGGTTCAATATGGCCTAGTTTTTGCCGGTAAAAACTGCTTTTGTTTTTAACCCAATCTATAGTTTTCCGAAGTTGGGCCAACTGATAGCTCTCAATGGCCTCCCGAGTCAATTCTCCCTCTTTAAGACCTATTTTTCGGGCTATCCAATCTTCCAAGGGAGTCTTGGGTATAATCTTTGCTACTTCTTTATCCTTCAATCCTCTTCACCATGCTCGTGACCGCCACAGCTGCTATGGAAATGCAACATAGGCAATTCTCCTTCATATGTAGTGATATAATCCAAACGGTATTCTTCCATTAAATTAAGAGCATCCCGGGCAGAATAATTGGCTCCGTTATAACGGGTAATCTGCTGTTCGGCCAAAGCTTCAAACGAAGGCCTTTCCATGCTGCCGGTAATTATCGCTTCACAATCCTTGGCAATAATAATCTCTACCAAGGCCAGCTCCGCCGGAGGAGGAAAACTGTCCTTACTGTAAACCTCGAAACTCCAATCATCCATTTCCACTACCAGCAAATGCGTGCTTTTCTCAAACTTCTCGGCTACTGTATGTTCCAACGTATGGCCATTGGTAGCAACAGCAATTTTCATTATTGTTCATCCTTTCTAAAATATCTAAAATACCGGATTTATCTTACTGCCTATTCTTAAATTCATACCCGTGAGCCTCCAGTATTTCACAAACCATATCATAAGTTGCTTCTAACATCCTCGGACATTTAATTGTCCTGTTCAATTGATCCCCGGCTAAAATATCTTTACAAGTGATCCCACCGTTTTTCTCCTCATACTCGCCGCGGAACCACTCGGTCAATTCTTCAATCAACACCGGCGAATCCTCCGGTTCCAATAAAGCAATAAGGCAGGCCGACCCGCTTAAAATCCCGCATACCATCCCTGTGCGCAAGCCGTCGCATAACCCGCTCATGGCTTGAATCAGGTCGGGATTGTCTTCCTTTCCTGCATCCTCCAAACCCAATTGCATAATTATTTGACTACAGCAGTATCCTTTTTGCTTCAACTCAAACAAACGAGCCCGATCGACCATTACTTTCTT
>JAAYII010000067.1 GCA_012523535.1 Peptococcaceae bacterium | reverse complement strand
TTTTTAGACTCATACTTCCAGAGAAATATTCCAAACATTGCTATCCTGATGGCTAAACTGCTGGGAACTGTTTTCAGACTTCATTTGGTTAATTATTTCCCGCAAAGGCTGGGCATGTTCATAAAAAATAACCACAATATCCCCCTCTTGAGCGTTAAGTAATGCCTGCCTAAAAGCTTCTTTTTCATCTAAGACAATTTTAATGAATTCCGACTTAAAGCCTTGCGCTAAAGCTTCTTCCGCCAAAAGATTAGCAATTTCACCCGGTTTACGACCCCTTAAATCACGATCCTCTTTGATATACAAGAAATCAAAACCTTTAGCCGCTTCCCGAGCATAATTTCTAACAATCTGGTCACTGCGGTCTCCAGGCAATCCTATACAGGCAATGATTCGGCGATGCTTGATTTGTTTTAAAGTTTTAACCACTTCCCTAAGTCCGGCGGGATTATGGCCATAATCGAGGATAATTTTTATCCCTTTCGATTCATAGTATTCAAGTCGGCCCAGATTATCATTATAGTTCTGGCCAAATCCTAAAAGGGCCTTACCTATTGTCGACGGTTTATAACCAAGGGCCCAACAAGCCGCAACGGCAGCCAATACATTTTGAACATTATGTCTGGCTTTGCCACCCCAGGTAAGTGGTATCTTGGAAAGATGGCTTACAAAATAACTGTTGGCTCCGCTTAAAATATAAATTTTTCCGCGGTCGGCTATAACAGCCGATCCTCCAAGGGACAAGTGAGTAGAAATATGTTTATTCTGTGGTTTGACGCTAAACAGTATTACCCGTCCCTTTGTTTTGCCAGCTAAGGCAACCACCTTGGGATCATCGGCATTAAGAACAACATAACTGTGTTCCTTCACCACTTCTGCCACTAAGCTTTTGACTTTAGTCAAATCATCAATATCCTCGATACCGTATTGTCCCAAATGATCTTCGGAAATATTGGTAATAACGGCAACATCGGCATAATCATAACCTAAACCGGCGCGCAAAATCCCGCCTCTTGCCGTTTCCAGCACGGCTACTTGAACATCTTGATGCCGCAGGACTACTTTGGCGCTATTGGGACCGCTTAAGTCCCCTTGGACCAGCATTTTATCGTTAATAAATATTCCTTCCGTAGAAGTCATTCCCACTATTAACTTTTGTTTTTGCAGAATTTTGCTTATAAGCCGAACAGTTGTTGTTTTACCGTTCGTTCCCGTAACCGAAACAATAGGTATTCTCCCATTGCCATGAGGGAAGAGCAGCTTTACAAGTTCCTGCCCTACATCTCGCTCTGTCCCGTATGAAGGTTTTAGATGCATTCTTAAACCGGGAGAAGCGTTAACCTCAATAATTTTACCTTCTTGTTCCCGGTAGGATTTACGAATATCTTTTATAATTATATCTACCCCCGCGATATCGAGCCCTAAAACTTTGGCGGCATAAACTGCAAGATCGGCATTATCGGGATGAACTATATCGGTAACATCAATGGCCGTAGATCCCGTACTAAGATTAACACTTTGTCTAATTTGAATTTTTTGGTCCCGTTCGGGAATGTCCGAAAGCTTAAACCCCTGACGATAAAGGTCCATAATAGCAACCGAATCCAATGATATTTTTGTTAAATAGTTTTCATGCCCTTCTCCCCGCCAAGGGTTTTTATTTTCTTTTTCCACCAACTCTTTGATTGTGGATCGGCCATCGCCCAATACAGTTGGCGGCACACGTTTGGCGGCGGCAATCATTTTATTGCCGATAACTAACAGCCGATAATTATCGCCGGGCACATATTCCTCCAAAATAACTTGTGAATCATATACTTGAGCCAGATGAAAAGCTTTGAGAAGATCACTTTCGTTATTTAAACCTATTGAAACCCCCTTCCCTTGATTCCCTTGGCGGGGTTTAACCACGCAACTTATTTGCCCCCATTCCCGAAAAGCTGCCAATAATTCCCCTTCGCTGCCAATTACAATACCGTAGGGAACGGGAATACCTGCTTCAAACAAAATTTTACGTGTCAACTGCTTATCGCCGGCAATATCAACACCTATACAGGAAGTATGATCGGACATGGCCGCTCTAATTTTCCGTAAAAAGCGACCATACCCCAACTGATACAGAGAGCCGTCACCCAATTTTTGAACAGGAATACCGCGTTTTTTGCAGGCATCGAGGATGGCTTGGGTCGATGGACCAGGCATATGGTTTAATCTTATACTTTTGAGTTTTTCCACCATTGAATAGATATCGGGTGTGAACAATTGGCGTAATTGATTCAATACTTCGGCCGCTAGATAAAATGCTTGAATGCCAGCTTCTTTACATTCATATTGATAGACAACTTCATATTCATTTCTTGTTTCATCCAGAAGCCTCGTTTTACCGTAACGAGTTTTCTCACCGGCTAAAGTCAACAGTTCAATAGCAACATGCTCCAATACATGTCCCGGCAGGGTTCCTTCTTCCAGCCTTTCTAAAAACCCCCCCGGCTTACCGCGCGAACAAGTATGATTGGCCAAACCCGGAAGTATATGTAAAAGACGGTCATTAAAATCTCCCCACTCCTTGGTAGTTTTTCCCAGACAAGCGGAAATGTCAACGACTCCTCTTATTACAGGCTGATAGCTGAAGAAATTTGCTCCCTCCATCGCCCTGACCTGAAGTACTTTCATTTGCAGGTAAGCCTCCTGTTAAGTTTTACATACCTAACTATTTTTTCCTGTTTGAAAATTTATATTCTTCAGGCTGAATTAGCGTGAATTGTTGCCCGTTTGGCTAGATCAAATTCATATCCTTGGCTTAAAACATGCAATTGAACCGGGGCCAAAGAGAGAGTCTTGCCGTCAAACAATTCATCCACATTAGAAATAATAGCATTCGAGGCGTCGAGGATTAAAGCGGTTCCCCTGCCAAGCACTTTCAGTTTTCCGTCAGGCCTAACATGAACAGCAGTGTCTTCATCAATCCCTATACCCAAAACGCATGGATTAAGGGCTACTGCCGTAAGAAGTCTGCCAATTCGTCCCCTTTGAGCAAAATGCTGGTCAACTATTACTCCCTTAATCAAGCCCAAGCCTGGGGCCATGCGGATGAAATCTTCACCGGGTGTATCCCCTTGGCCCCCAATAATCATGTTGTCTGACATTACTGAAGCCCCAGCGCTGGTACCAGCTATAATTACTTTTCGCTCATACACCTGCTGCAAGGCTTTGCCAAGGGCGGTACCACCCAGCATTGCCGTAATTCTAAGCTGATCACCCCCTGTAAAGAAAATTCCGCTGGCTTTGAAAACTTTATCCAGCGCAACCTGGGAATTGCCATCTTCCCTGGTATAAATATTTAAAACCTCCAGATCCGAACAGCCAAAATTTTTAAATAATTCTTCATATACTTTTCCGGCTTGCTCGGCTTTGTCGGAGGCAGCCGTGATTATACATATCCTTGATTTTTGACCCCCTGCCTCCTGAAAAAAGTGTTTCAAAATCAAACATTCCTTCTCTTTGTCCTCTGCTCCGCCAATAATAAGCAAATTTCCATGATTGTGCTCTATCATAATATCCCTCCGCCTTCAGTCTGTGGAAATCTGCCAAAATTATTCAATACTGTATTTTGGATATTAATCTGAAATTATTATCCCGGCTTATTTATATATTTATCTTGGGATAGCCTTTCCTCATTTGTCCTCTGGTTTCAATTCCTCCAACTCCGTCTATGCCTGTTATGGTGTGCTGGATAATTTCTTTAAGTGACACTGTCCGATCTATAGGGGTAAAGGCTATACTTTCAACAAGAAAAACCGGATCCAAGGCATGAATCATCATCCTTTTGGGAGAGGAAGCAAAATTGGCTCCGGCGGCTATGATAGCCTCAAAATTGGACTGACAGCCCCCGGCAAAAATTACCAACTCATCCCGATTAGGTTGATATTTTCTTGCCTCCAACACCGATTGAACGAAATAAGCTGAACTTCGGTAACTGTCAAGACTTTTGAAATCTTTTTTTCCTTTAAGCAGAGAATCATGACCGGTGAGCACCAGGATATCGGTTGGATTTTCCTTTAAAATTTTAAAGATTTCCTTGGGTTGCTCAATTTCGGATTTACAAATGCCTTTTGCCTGCAACCCTAGCTGTTTGTAAGTTCTAAGACATTGTTCCAAATAATCAGCATCCCCGTCTAAATGCAGAATTCTACCGGGAATCTCAAAATATTCTTCTTCCACTTTAAATTTGCGGTCAAATATTACTTTACTAAATTTTTTATAGACTTCTTGAGAATCAGACAACTGATAGTAAACAACTTCCTTATCACTCTTTACAACAAGATCATCGAGATCAGCATCAGCTATGAGGCGATAATTCAGGCCGCCCAAAATAGCTGTTTTTTTACGACCTGTAAATTTTATATCAAGTACTTTAAGAAAAAGATCCTGATTATAAGAACGGCGGGCTACAATGCTCCCAATACTTATCATTTTTAGACCCCCCTGCTCTTAACCCTAAAATTCCAGAAAAAATAATTTCTATAGACATTGTATGTAAAATAAATTTTTTTGTTTTTTATGTTTAAAGGTCGATTCCAAATCTTACTCGGAATCGACCTTTTTTAAAGCCAAAACGACTCTTTGATAATCCAAAATACCAAGTTCTTCAGGCCTTATATTCAGCGGGAAGTCTAAAAATTGCAAAACTTGTTGAACCGACTCTTTAGGGAGTTTGAGTCCGGCCGTTAAAGCATTGAGCAAGGTCTTTCTTCTTTGGGCAAAAGCGGCTCGAACTACCCGAAAAAAATCTTGTTGATCGACCATAAATCCTGGATAAGGACGAATATTAAGTTTAACCACCGAAGATGTGACTTTGGGTTGAGGCCAAAAAGCGGCAGGAGGCACATCAAAAAGAATCTCCGCTTCGGCAGCCAGCTGGATTGCGATGGAAAGAATTCCATAATCCCTGCTTCCCGGACCGGCCGTCATTCTTTGTGCCACTTCCTTTTGAACCATGACCGTCATTCCATAAAGGGAGGCTGCTTGCTCCAAGAAGTGTTGCAAAAGCAAATTTGTAATATAGTAAGGCAGGTTGCCAATCAACCATCCTTTCTCATGGCCCCAAATATCCTTTAAAAATAGTTTGCGAGCATCCATATGCATTAATGTAAACTGGCAGTCGCAACCTTTATTTAAGATCTCTTTTCGCAAAATTTCTATTTTTTCCTTGTCCAGTTCCACTGCCCATAGCCTCTTTGTCCTGGTAACCAATACCCTGGTAAGGGCTCCCGGCCCTGGTCCCACTTCGAGAACGGGCAAATTCTTATCCGGAAGCCCCTTTTCAATAATGTTGGCAATAATTTGATCATCGATTAAAAAATTTTGCCCCAGGGATTTTTTGGCTGAACCTCCGTTTCTTAACACCCTGCGCGTATAGTGGGCAGCACTCTCTTGTAACCTGACAGTCAATTATTAATCGTTCCTTTCTATAAGCTCCATGGTATGCAATAACTCTTCCCGACTTATCCCCAAACGGTTAAGCCGATGTAAAAATTGCTTGGCGTTTGTATCACCAAGGCCCAATATCTTTCCCACTGCCGCCCTTTTGGTTGCTGAGCCGGCATTTCCTACAAATCCCAAATCAACAATATCCTGCATAGTTATTTTATCTTCCTCAAGTTTGTCAATAGCCGGTTTAAATTTTAATACCTTGGCAAAAGCCTTTCTAATTTCTTCAGGTGGAACATTTTCCAAACCAATATCATTATCTTTGACGGCCACGGCTTTTGATAAATATACCTGTCCAGCCTGTGGGATTTTTTTCAGAAGACGCCGGCGAATTTGATCCCCGGCATAATCGGGGTCGGTGCAAATAATAACTCCACGTTTTTGCGCTACCTTACAGATATAATTTAGTTTTTCTTCGGTCAAGCCATGACCTTCAGTCCAGATAACGTCTACCTTCCCTAACGCCCGGCGTACGGCATGAGCATCGTTTTTACCTTCCACAACGATTAATTCTTGTACTGCCAATTCAGATGAGCCGGAATTATTTCTTATATCTTCCAACGACGTTTTCTTGGTATCTGTTGTCATTTATTTCAAACCCTTTGTCATTTTTTTCAGACATCCTCTATTAACCAAGCAAGAGTTCGATTATCGAACTGATTAATTGCTTATATCTTAGCATATTTTTTCCTGGAAATATATTTTTACCGTTGAATATTAAAATGCTCTATTAATGATGCCTTTCTAAGGAGGTGTGGATTTTACAATCTGTCTGATTAAGCAATTCGTTTAGAATCTCTTCGGATCTTTGGTTGGCTACGGCGAAATTCATATTAGTAATATAATATTGCTCCAGTAAATCATGTTCTTCTTTGGCCCTGCGGATATTGCTGAGACCCGTATCGATTAATTCCTTCAACAAAGCCCTATCTTTTTCCATTTGTTCCTTATATGGTTCTATTAATTTTAAATTTAAAAATTGATTAAGATCTATAGCCTCTTCATGCTTGTCTTTGAAGCTTTCACTGGTTGTAAGAGCCAGGTTTAAATCTTTAATCAAAATTGACCCGATTTTGCTGGGTATAAGCGGAGTATGGTATATTTCCACATCCAGACCTTTTTCCACGGCTCTAGATGCTATTTTGCGCATGAGAGTGCTTTTTCCGGTTCCTATATGACCTTCAAGATAATATACTTTGACCGGGTCCTGTAAAATAGAAGCGGTATGGTCGATAAATCCTTGCGGAGTATAGGCACAGGAAAACAAGTGCCTCTCATTTCCTATTCTTCCTTCCGTATATGTATCATTTAGAATATCTTGAAATATTCCTGCAATCCTGTTTACTCCGGCATAATTCATACTCATTTGATAAATCGAGGCCAAGTTATCGGCAATAAACCTAGCGGCTTTGAAATAAGAATAAGCTCTGGCAAAATAGCGGCTGACTTTTTTAGTGCAGCTAATGATTTTTTCCCGATTCTTTTGCAGACCATTTATATCCCAGAATTCCCCCAGATTTATTATTTCATCCAAAGCACCGGGATATTGTGGATCAATTATATGGGGAGCAGTGCCGTCAACCATGACGATCCCAAGCCGCTCGATGGCAATGCCGTCCAAAGAATTACTGTCTGATGAGCAATAATGAAATTCCACATCGTAACCTTGTTCGACCATTTTCTTTCCCACTTTGTACATAAGGGTGGATTTTCCTACCCCGGGACCTCCTTTTATTATATAAGTTTTTTTTGTTCCCTTTTCCAGCAAATAACGATAATAGGAGTAAAAGCCTTCGGAAGTATTACCACCTGGAAACACCTTTATTATGCGTCCTGTCATTTTCTACACCCCGACAAATTATCTGATTTAAATGTTTCATGTTTCAGTTTATTATTAAAAGAAAGGATTTGGTGCGTGGATAATTGTGGATATAGG
>JAAYII010000066.1 GCA_012523535.1 Peptococcaceae bacterium | reverse complement strand
TGTTTCAGTTTAATTGTGTTATGGGTCATTTATTTGATTCCGGTGGTGCTGACACTGCCGGGAATAGCAGGATTTGTGTTGGCAGTCGGCATGGCTGTGGACTTAAACATTATTGTTTATGAAAGAATTAAAGAGGAAATAAAATTGGGAAAATCAATAAGAGCTGCGGTGGATGCCGGCTTCAGCAGGGCATTTATTACTGTATTTGACTCCAACCTCACCACAATTTTTGCAGCATTGGCTCTTTTCTTGCTCGGTTCTTCCACTATAAAAGGTTTTGCCTTAACTTTAATCATTGGTATCTTAGCCAGTTTTATTACCGGAATTACTATTACTCGTTCTGTTTTGCGCTGGATTGTCGGTATCAATCCTCGCTTAAGCACAACTTTATTTGGCGTTAAGGAGGTAAGATAATGGCCGACAAGAGCAAAAAAAATATTAAACAAAACGTTAAAAATGAAAAAGCAAAACCGGCAATGGCTTCTATGCCCGCCGTTGCAGAAGCTAATTATGAGCAAGTAAAAAAAGAACACCGTTTATACTTCAATATTGTAAAAAGAAGATATCTTTGGTTCGCAATATCTCTATTGGTCCTAATTCCCGGCATAATCTCCTTGATTGCCCAGGGCCTAAATCTTGGCATTGATTTTAAAGGAGGATCCCTTTATAACATAAAATTTGACCAAGCCGTAACCCAGCAAAACATAACCGAAGCTCTTGAGTCGGTAGGGATTTCGGGACAAGTTCAATTATCGGATGGAAATACCTATGCAATTATCAGAACCGCTATTTTATCTGATACCCAGCGGGCTTCAATGATTGAGGCCTTGCAAAATAAGGCCGGCGCTTTTGACCTGAAAAATTTACTAGAAGATTCCGTCGGTCCGGCTATCGGTGAGGAACTGCGCCGTGGTGCAATTTATTCCTTAAGCTTGGCTGCTGTACTCATTTTGCTTTATATTTCAATTCGTTTCCGTTTTATATATGCTTGTTCAGCCGTTATTGCTTTGATTCATGATGTGGTGATAATACTCGGCTTGTTCTCCCTGTTCCAGTGGCAGGTGGATGCTCCTTTTATTGCTGCTATTCTCACTGTGTTCGGTTATTCGATAAATGATACCGTTGTTATTTATGACAGGATCAGGGAAAATGAAAGACGCATGAAAAAAAGAGACAGTTTTGAAGATATGGTGGACAAGTCGGTTTGGCAGACCATGGGTCGCTCGATAAAAACTTCGGTTACTGTTTTTATCGCCCTGCTCTGCATCTACATCCTTGGTGGCGAGTCGACCAAAGTTTTTGCTTTGGCCATGATGATTGGCGTAATTGCCGGAACATATTCTTCAATATTTGTTGCCAGCCAGTTGATTGTAGAGATAAAAAGGTGGTTTAGCGGGGATAAAAGAAAGAAAGCTGTGGAAGCTTAGGATGCATTCTTGAATCCTTTGGACTCTTATTAAACAATGGTGCTGTTGAAAGCGGTATGAAAATTAAATTAGAACCTGGATTCTGACTCCTGAAACTTCCATTAATTGATCTCGGGTTTCCGGAGTCTTTTCTTCTAAATAGGGGAAAATGTTTTAAATTTTGCTAAAAATTATTTATTTGGCTAATTTGATAAGCTTTTATTATATAATATAGATAATATAATTATTGCCTGTAATATAGTACAGAATTGTGAAGGGAGCTAGAAAAATGAAAATTTCTGGTGCTCAGGCCATAATCCAATGTTTTAAACAGGAAAAGGTGGAAGTAGTTTTTGGCTATCCGGGCGGAGCAGTGTTAACTCTGTATGATGCTCTGTATGAAGCGAATTTTCCCCATATTCTGCCAAGACATGAACAAGGGGCCGTGCACGCAGCTGACGGCTATGCCCGAGCAACAGGTAAAGTCGGTGTTTGTATAGCAACTTCCGGTCCTGGCGCCACCAATTTGATAACAGGGATTGCTACAGCTTATATGGATTCCATTCCCTTGGTTGCGATAACGGGACAGGTTACTGTTCCGCTGATAGGGCGGGATTCTTTTCAAGAGGCAGATATTACTGGGATTACTACCCCTATCACCAAACACAATTACTTGATAAAAGATATTAACGATTTACCCAGGGTTTTCAAAGAAGCATTTTATATTGCCAGTACAGGAAGGCCCGGACCGGTATTGATTGATATAGCCAAAGACGTATTTGCGGCCACGATTGATTTCAAATATCCTACGCATGTTAATTTGCGCGGTTACAAACCTATTGGGGAAGGGGACGACCAAGCAATTGCATACGTTTACCAGGAACTTCTGCAAGCCGAAAAACCGTTGTTTTTTATTGGGGGCGGTATTAACTTATCCGACACTTCCACAATACTCAGAAAAATTGTCTCTCATACCGGAATCCCGGTCGTTAGCAGTTTAATGGGTTTGGGCTGTATACCTTATGATGACCCTCGCAACTTTGGCATGATAGGTATGCATGGAACTTATGCCGGGAATATGGCAACTACAGAAACAGATTTGCTCATAGGCTTGGGTGTTAGATTTGATGACAGAGTTACCAGCTTAGTCGATGATTTTGCGCCAAAGGCTAAGATAGTTCATTTCGATATTGATCCCGCGGAAATAAATAAAAACGTAAGGGCCCAGATCGGTGTTATCGGTGACCTTAAGTGGTCGTTAGCCAAGTTTTACGAAATGGTAAGAAAGCGTCCCGCCGACGAATGGGAAAAACAAGTTGCACCTTGGCGTGAAAAATTGTTGTCCTGGAAACTGGCCCGGCCGTTGACTTATAAGTCGGATTCAAAAAAGATTATGCCTCAGGAAATTATCGAAACCATAAGCAATTACACCCAAGGTCAAGCGGTAATAGTCACTGATGTGGGGCAACATCAAATGTGGACGGCGCAATATTACCATTTTCAACGGCCCAGAACTTTATTGACTTCCGGTGGTTTGGGAACAATGGGATATGGTTTGCCGGCAGCAATAGGAGCCCAAGTCGGACTTCCTGATCGACAAGTTATATGCCTTAGTGGTGATGGCGGTTTTATGATGAATTGTCAAGAGCTAATGACTGTTGCCGATTTAAATCTTCCGATCAAAATTTTTATTATTAATAATCAATGTCTTGGTATGGTTGCTCAGTGGCAGAGAAAGTTTTACGGGGGGCGTTATGCACATTCCTGTTTAAAAACAAAGGCCGATTTTGTTAAAATGGCGGAAGCTATAGGGGTTGCGGCTTGCAGGTTGGAAAGCAAGACGGACATGCCGCATATTATTAATGAGGTTTTGAAAAAAGACGGACCGTTTTTGGTAGACATCCGCATACCGGAAGAGGAAGATGTTCTGCCCATGGTTCCTTCCGGAGCACCTTTGGATCAAATGATTATGGGAGGCTAAAGCAATGAAGTATACCTTAGCTGTCCTTGTAGAAAATAAACCTGGGGTTCTGACTCATATTTCCAGTTTGATAAGCCGCAGGGCTTTCATCATCGAAAGCCTTACTGCAGGTTATACCGAAGAAACTGACATGACTCGCATAACCATGGTGGTGGAAGCAGGGGATGAATATGAATTGCAACAAGTTGTCAATCAACTTTCCAAATTGATTGATGTCATTAAAATTATTGATCTGACCGGACAAGACCGAATTCACCGGGAACTGGCCCTTATCAAAGTCAAAGCGACGCCGGCTGACAGGGCCGAGATTGTCAATATTGTGGAAATATTCAGGGCTCATATCGTGGATGTAAATAAAGAGACTATGATTATTGAGCTAACCGGCGAAGAATCGAAAATTGATGCCATGTGCGAACTGCTTAAAGATTATGGTATTAAGGAAATAGTTCGCACCGGCCGGGTAGCCATTTCACGAGCCCCGATATCGGCTAAAGAAATGTAAAAATAAAAGCCAATTTTACCATTTTGAAATATGTTTTAAAAATATGTGCGTTATCTCGTTAAGATAAGTACCTCGTTTGGTAACTATAGTAACATCAAAAAACCAGTCCTCATTTAAAGCTCTAACAATTTTTATACCTTTGAGTTGTGGTAGAGGAGAATTAATTGGCCCAACATAAAAGCCTATCCCCACATTATTTCTACAAAGCTCATAAATTGATTCCATTGCGGTAATTGCTATGTTATTTTTGGGTTCAAAACCGTGTTTTAGGCATTTTTGAATAAAGATGTTGTGGCCTTTTGTATCTTTACCAAATCCAATATAAGTTTCATTACTAATGTCTTCAAAATTGATATAGGGTTTTTTAGAGAGAGGATTTTTTTCGCTAATCATAAAATATGTTTCATGACGATGAGTAGAATGTATATTAAATTTATTTTCATCTACCGGTGCAACACAAAAACCTATATCTATTCTTTCGTTTAGCACCTCTTCTTCGCATACAATATCTGGAAACTCCCGAAATTTAAGAACAACGTGTGGGTACTGTTTCACAAAATTCTCTATTATGTTATGAGGCAATAGGACTCCTACTCCGTAGGATAGTCCTATTTTTATTATTCCCGATTTTCTTTCCTTCATGGAATTTAAATCATTAATTATGTCCTCATGGAATTTTATCAAATCGTTAGCTCTCTCCAATAAATATTCCCCATATTCTGTAAGTTGCAGCTTGGACGGAGTACGGTAAAATAACAAAACTCCAAGTTCCTCTTCCAATTTATTGATGATTCTGCTTAAGCCTTGCTGTGAAATATATAGTTTTTTTGCAGCTTTAGAGATGCTATTGTATTTGCAAACCGCAATAAAGTATTCTAAGTCCTTTATGTCCACAGTTCACACCTCTAAAAATCATAAATAGCAATTAAATATTTGGGATATTACAACATTTTGTGAATGGGCTACACTTTATTACTGTTTTATTAATTCATTGTGCCACCATTATAATGTAAATAAATGTAATTTGGAATTAGAGATATAGTTTTTTGGAGGGGAAAAGAATGACCTGTAAATATCCGCATATATTTCAGCCAATTAAGATTGGGAAGTTGACATTGAAAAATAGAATTACCGCAGCGCCCATTTATAACTTTTTGGCGACCTATGATAATCATATAAGCAGAGAAGGGATTGAAATATCTAAACCTGTTGGCATGGGGGGAGCTGCACCGGTTACCCTTGGAAGCGGCTTTATTAATAAAATTCTACCTGGTACCGCCCATCATATAGTTGGAATGAATGATGATTTTATTGTAACAACACTGGCAGAATGGATTGAAGCAGTAAAACGTTATGGAGCAAAAGCTTGCATAGAATTAGTACCGATTGCTCCTTATTTCGGAACACATGAGGTCGAAAGCTCAGTGGGAATACCGATGGAAATTGACTGCAACCTTCTAACGACAGAGGAACTTCAAGGTTTTATTAAAGACTATGCGCAAGCTGCTCGCCGTGTTTTGCAGGCAAATGGGGATATGATTATGGTACATGGAGCCCATTGTCAATTACCTGCACTTCTTTTTTCTAAAGTATTCAACAAACGAACGGATCAGTATGGTCCCCAGTCTTTTGAAAACAGGTGCCGATTTGCTGTGGAACTGTTGGAGGCAATTCGGGCCGAAGTAGGGGATCAATTGGCTATTGAATATCGCATTAGCGCTACGGATATGGTTCCCGGTTCACCGGAAATAGAAGAAGTAATTGAATTTGCTAAAACCATTCAGGATAAAATTGATTTACTCCATGTTTCTAGGGGCGCTTTGGCTATAAATAAATTAACCCCGTATATTTTTCCTTCAACTTATATGCCTCATGGTATTAATATTGAATATGCCGCTAAATTTAAAAAAGCCTTAAAAATTCCTGTCAGTACAGTAGGGGCGGTTACTCTGGAACAAGCGGAAGAGGCGATCGCTGCAGGGAAAGTGGATTTAATAGCCCTATGCCGTCAGCTTATTGCAGATCCGCATTGCGTTAATAAAGCTGAGAGAAAGAAAGAAGAAGAAATTCGTCCCTGTATACGTTGTAACACCTGTATTAGTCGAAGCCACTTTGGTATGAAGGTACCAAGATGTGCCGTTAATCCTACATTCGGTCGTGAAATTGATTGTTTTTACTATCCGGCTCCCAAAAGAAAGAAAAAAGTGGTTGTTATCGGCGGAGGGCCCGCCGGACTGGAAGCAGCAAGAACAGCGGCTGAGCGTGGGCATGAAGTAGTATTATTTGAAAAAGAATCTCAGCTGGGAGGAACCTTACGCTGTGCCATTAATTATCCATTTAAAGCTGACTTGAAGAAATATCTCGATTGGTCTATTCGTATGGCGACACATAATAAAAACATTACAATTAAGCTGTCGACAAAAGCAACCCCTGAAATAATTGCCGGAGAAAATGCGGACGCCCTGATCTTGGCTATGGGAAGCACGCCCATTATTCCTAAACTGACATACAAAGATGAATCTAAAGTGGTCTGGGTGGGAGATGTAGGAACGGGAAAGGCTCAGGTGGGCAACAATATTATAATCGTTGGCGCCGGTATGACCGGTTGTGAAACAGCGTTGCGATTATTGCAATTAGGCAAGAAGGTTACTCTAATTGATTCACTCCCCAAAGAAAAAATTGCGGCAGGTTCTTCACTTATAAATACTTATGCACTTTTCCAATTGTTAAATGAATATCAATATGACTTGTGGACTAAAACAAAGCTGGTTGATGTTACAGAAGATTATGTAATAATCGCTGCGAAGGGTAAAGAAGAAAAACTTGTCTTTGATACGGTTGTGCTTTCAATGGGCAGTAAACCAAATTTGGAAAAGGTTGATCAATTTAAGGAAATTGTTCCGGAATACTATATTGTTGGAGATTGTAATGGTAATCAAGGTACTCTCTTTAATGCCGTAACAAGTGCCTTTGATGCGGCAATGGCTATTTAAAACCAAAAATTTATATATTTTTCGTGTTCCGTGAGCAGTTTTTTAAAACTTTTTGTACCGAAAATATATAACAATAAATGTAAGCATAGAAATAATATTACATAAAACGAATACACATATACGAAGTAGACCCCGTAAAAAAATAAAGGAAGATTTCGGTGAAAATGCAAACGCAAAAAAGAGATGGGTAAGGGGGGTGGAAATTTACCCTTAACAAGTTAATAGTAAATTAACCGTTGAGAACTGACCGCTATGTAAGCTATGGTACGCCAGTTTAAAATGGGGGTATGGCTATGAAAAAAGTCCGGTCTTTACTGATGGTGAGTTTATTAATACTAACTCTCACTTTGATGGGTTGTACAGGAAAGCCTGCAACGGCTGATAGTGATGGATCACAGGCTGTAGATCAAGGTTCAGAACAGAAATATGAACTGAACTTTTGTTATTTTGGACCGGCGATGATCCCTCCCGGACAGGCAGCCGAGGGAGCGGCAAAAATGGTTGAAGAAAAAACCAATGGCAGGGTCAAAATTAATACCTACTATTCAGAGTCCCTTTTGGCTTATGGCGATACTCTAACAGGTACAGCCTCTGGTGTCACTGATATAGCTTTTGTTGATGGAGGACTTCTTTCAGGTCAATTTGATTTAAACATGATTTTTACACGCTTTTTGCCTGAAGCCCCGCCTCAAGAGGCAAGCACAAAAGTGTTTAGGGAATTGATCAGAACATATCCGGAATTAAATGAAGAACTGGAAGCAAAGGGCGTAAGATGGTTAAGTATCATGTCTACACCCGGGGAGCATTTGCACGGTAATAAGGAAGTTAGAGTTCCGGACGATGTAAAAGGAATGAAAGTGGCTTGCGTTGGTGAGCCCGCAGTCTGGTTTAAATCCTTGGGAGCCGCACCGATTGGTGTTGCCGCAGGCGATTTTTATATGAGCCTGGAAAGAGGATTGGTCGATGCCCAATGGATGTTTTGGCCGGTTCTAGAGGGATTTAAGCTTTACGAGGTAACTAAGTATCATAATCTTTTTGGCGAAAACGGTTCCAACCTAAATTTAATGGGTTATATCATAAACCTCAATACCTGGAATAGCCTTCCGAAAGATATTCAAGATATTCTTGTAGAAGCATATGATTGGGCAGGCGACCAAATTGTAAAGGCAAACGGTGAGGAAATTGGCATGGCTATAGAAAATGCCAAGAAAAGGGGAAATATTTTTGTTGAATTGACTTCGGAAGAATTGGCATTATGGGCAGAAACAATGGAGGCGGTCAATCAAGAATGGATAAAATCAACCGAGGCCAAGGGTAAGCCTGCCCAAAAACTATATGAGGCCTTAATGGAATTGCTCAAAAAATACAACACGTAAGGAATACAAAACGAAATTAATTAATATGATTTGCCAGATGATTTGCCAGCAGGCATAGAGATTAAGGAAAGGAATTATCCTTTCCTTTTTTAATTCCTAAGCATTTACGTCAGCTATGTAAATTCGGCATGGCTAAAGGGAGTTGGTCAATTGACAGTGTTTACAGCAAAAACTAGACTGAGATTAATTGGAATATAAGGAGTCCGTACCCAACAAAAAAATCGGACGTGATCAGGAGCTAAAGGAGGAGAAAAATGAAATATAAAAATTTGTTTGAACCAATAAAGCTTAGGGGAACGCTGTTTCGCAACCGCATTTTTGCTGCACCCACTGGTTTTCAAGACATGGGCAAAGAAGGAATTCTTCCTCCGGAAGCGGCGTGCTACTATGAAAGAAAGGCCATGGGAGGAGCAGCTTCCGTTACAATTGGTGAATGCGTGGTGGACTCACAGTTTGGCAAAGGAAGCGTATATCATGTCTGCCTTGATAACCCCTTTGCCTTGCATAGTTTGGCCAGAATCACAGATGCCATAACCAGGCAAGGAGCTGTTGCTTCTGCCGAGCTTCAACATGCCGGTATGTATGCCAATCGGTCCCTTCCGGTTCCCGGGGTTGCTTACGGTCCGGTTGACTATGATGACAATGGCAGAGAAGTTCGAGCTATGACTGAAGAATTCATCGAATATACTATTGGCATGTATGCAAAAGCCGCTCGCTTTGCCAAACAATGCGGGTTTGGCATGCTTACTATTCACGGCGGTCACGGCTGGCTTATATCCCAGTTTCTTTCGCCTTCTCTTAATACCAGAAAAGATAAATGGGGCGGGGCTCCAATTGAAAATCGGGCCCGTCTTGCTGTTTCAATCTGCAAAGCCGTACGCAAAGAAGTTGGCCCGAATTTCCCAATAGAGATTCGCATTAGTGGTTCGGAGTGTTACGACGGTGGTTATGATATTGATGAAGGTATTGCATTCGCCAAGCAACTTGAGGATTATGTAGACCTTATCCATGTGTCTGCAGGCAGCCATGAGGTGGAAGAAGTATTTACCGTTACTCACCCCTCCATTTTCTTGGAAGATGGTTGCAACGTCAAATATGCAGCTGCCATAAAAAAACATGTGCGAACCCCGGTCGCTACAGTCGGCGCCCTTGCCGATCCGGACTTAATGGAAGAAATTATAGCTTCCGGCCAAGCGGATGTAGTTGAGATTGCCCGCGGACTGATTGCCGATCCGGATTTGCCGTTAAAAGCCCGGACAGGCAGAGAACAGGAAATCAGGAAGTGTTTGCGCTGTTTGGCATGCTTTTCCACGCTCATAAATCGTGGCCAGTTTTATTGTGCAATTAATCCTGAGAGCGGGCGCGAGAGAGACATGAAATTTGAGATTCCTCCTGCCCAAAAGAAAAAAGTGCTGGTTGTCGGCGGTGGAATTGCCGGAATGCAAGCGGCACTTACCTGTGCTCAACGTGGCCATGAGGTTATCCTATGTGAAAAGAATAATAGGTTGGGAGGAACACTTCTTTGTGAGGAAGGAGTGCCATTTAAGAAAAGGGTTGGAGAATACCTTAAGCTGCAGGCAAAACTTGTGGAACAAGCTGGTGTTGATATTCGTCTTAATACCAGCGTTACTCCCGAGTATGCCATGACAGTCGGGGCTGATGTGATTATCGCTGCTCTCGGTGCACGCCCCATAAAGCCGCCCATTCCCGGTATCGAAGGTCATAATGTATTATCTGCGGAAAAAGCCTATAGCGAACCGGAAAAAGTGGGGGCAAAAGCTGTCATTCTCGGGGCTGGGCTTGTCGGCATGGAGCTTGGCATTTATCTCGCCATGCTTGGACGGAAAATTGCCATTGTCGAAATGCTGGACAAGGTCAACGATGGCGGCAATTTCCAACATTTTAAAGCGATTAAGGTAGAAATGAAACGTTATCAAATAGATTTGCACCTATCAACCAAAGCGGTAGAAATCAATGAGAGAGGTGTTAAATGTATATCATCTGACAAGGAAAAGTTTTTTGAAGCTGATACAATAATCTACGCCGTCGGACAAGAGCCTTTGATAGAGGAAGCATCCTCACTCAGATTCTGTGCTGCGGAATTCTATCAAATCGGAGACTGTGTGGTACCGAAGGATATTATGAGTGCAACGAGTACAGCTCATACCATTGCGCGCAACATTGGCAGGTAAAAGAGCATACCAAACAGGAAAAGTGTGGTATAATAATTGCGTGAATGTTTTGACATCGAATTTTCCCGTAATACCACGCTTTTCCGGAGGAGATCTAATGACCGATATCACCCTGCAACAAATTGAAATTTTTCTTACAGTTGCCGAGCAGTTGAACCTTTCTGAAGCAGCTAAAGATTTATTTATTAATCAATCGGCGGTTAGCAGATGGATTCGGCGTTTGGAACAAAGTCTAAATAAAAAATTGTTTCACCGGAATAACAGAGGAGTAGAACTGACCGAGCACGGCGAATTTCTCTATGCTGAACTGAAGCCGATGTATCAAAAGCTCAGTGAAACTTTGCAGAATATGCGCAACATGTACGATACGAAGGATGATATTTTGCGCATAGGTTGCTTGGACTCTACTGAGGTAATTCATGCTTTGAAAACAGCGGTAAAAGGGTTCGAACATTCCCATCCGGATACGCTGCTTAAAATCGAGTTGTTTAATTTTAACGATTTACGGGAAGCACTTGTCTGCGGTAAACTGGACTGTATTGTTACCTATTCGCTAGGGTTTGGCGAGTATTGGAATATTGCCACTAAACGTATAAAAAAATTGGATACTTATATAGGCATTTCGGCAAAAAATCCATTGGCGGCCGAACCGAAGCTCAGGGTCAAAGAATTAAGAAATGAAACTCTCTATTTATTGTCGGTTGCGGAAATGAAGGATGCCGAAATTCGAGCCATAGAGACATGTAAAAGGATGGGTTTTATTCCCAAAGACATTAAGTATATGACTAGCTTTTTCGCTTGGGAAATGGCTATTAAAAACGGCAGAGGCTTTTCCATTTGCGGAAAAAATATGTCCGATCGGTTTAAATCTGACATTAAGTTGTATCCGATAAAAAACCCATACCAAGATCAGTATGTTATCTTGGCCTGGCGCCAAAACGGGAGTTCAGAATTAGTAAAAGAATTTATCCAATCAATTAATGAGGTTAAAAGTCCGGTTCAAATCCTGGCCTAATGCTGTTATTGTTTAACAAAAAGGGGGGTTAAAGCCCCCTTTTTTATCTGTTTAAAACGTTATATTCGCCAAAAAGCTGCAGAATAATTAAAGCCAACTGGAGATCAAAGCATAATTTGTGATCTTTTAAATTATAACCTGTAATCTTTTGAATTTTTTGAAGGCGGTACTTGATGCCACTGACAGACATGTTAAGGCTTTTGGCGGTGCCTTCAACATTATTGCGCAGATAAAGAAATTCTTGCAGGGTTTTAATTAATTCTGCCTTATGTTCCGCGTCATAATCGAGCAAAGGTTGCAATAACTTTCTGGCATAAGAATATAATTCAGTGGGGTTTAAGGTGCTTAAGAACAGGGCATGAATTTTAAATTGTTCAAAAGAGCGTATTTGCCCTTCCGTAATCATATATTCACCAATTTCAAGTGCTTTTTTGGCGCTTAGATAAGATCTTTTATAATCTTGCAATTCTGTGCATAGACTGCCAATGCCGATAAAGAGTTTGGTTTTTAAGAGAGGAGAAACTTCTCTTATAATTTCTTGAGCAATATGTTTAATTGCTTCAAAGGAATGGTTAGGTTTATCAGCCTGGACAAGAATAATGATTTCATTGTTTACAGAAACAGCCATGCTTGGAGCAATAAGAGCCGTTACGCTTTGAATTCTTTTTACTATTTCATGGCGAAAACTGTTTTGTTCGTCTTTATTTTTATATCCTGTAAATTGTTTAGCCTCATCGAATTGGGCAACCAGCACACGATTGGGTACAGTTATATCATATTCTAAAGCCCGCGCCCGGGCTTTAATTGATTCAATGTCCAAGTAGTTCCCAAATATTAAATCCTCAACAAAATTTCCTTTTAGTTTAAGTTCAATTTCAGCTATTTTTCTGTCATGGGCTAAAAGCACGGCCAGGAAATTAACAACATGTTGGGCCAGTATCATTTCCGGTCCTGAGAAATGGGTATCGATTTTGAGGAAGGATAAAAATCCCAGCAGTTCGCTGCAGGCTTTTACAGGAATAAGCAACCGGTGTATAGTTAAATCTTGGTATTGATCGGTTATTGAGATCTGTTTATTGGGAGTACTTTTAAAACAGAAATAACTTTTTAAACTGGGGCTGGTTTGCAATGATAAGTATGATCTTAATTGGTCATTTCGTGGTGAATCATCCTGGGCAAAACTGACTGCTAAAATTGACGGAGTACTATCTTCAAGAACTATACAGCACTCCATCTTTTTTGCTATCTTATCTATAAATTCCTGAATTTCTTTCCCTTCTAAAATAAAATGGGCTAATGATTGCTGCATATCAAGGATAATGCTAAAAGCATCACTTTCGAGAAAATGACTATTTGCATCTTCTTTATTTATAGTGCTTAGTGAATTGTAAATATCGTTCATTTAACTTGCAGCCCCTTTGTTAATATAAGAGAAATAACTAAATATATAACCGATTTCCTGCCATCTATTTTACCAGCGGGATTAGGCGGAAAACAAGGAGATTTTCGCCTGATTCAAGGTCTATTTTCAGCCTAAATCCTATTGTATACTTGAATCAGGTGGTAATTATGTCCAACTTGATTACTAATATACAAGGCTATTCTATCCATGACGGACCAGGGATTAGAACAGTGGTATTTTTGAAAGGTTGTGCCCTTAATTGTTTATGGTGCAGCAATCCGGAATGTATTTCCCCAAATCCCGAGATCGGGTTTATTAAAACCCTTTGTACTAAATGCGGCCGATGTGCAACGGTATGCCCTAACAAAGCAATAAATTCCAAGCCCGGACAACTGCCGGTTACTGATCGTGAGAAATGTTGTGGTTGCGGAGCCTGCACTACAGTTTGCGTTCAGGAAGCACGCGTTCTCTACGGCAAGCCAATGAGTGTGGACGAGGTGTTCGAGGCCATAAAAGGTGATCAACTGTTCTATCAGGCTTCCGGTGGGGGAATAACGGTCTCCGGAGGAGAGCCTCTCTTACACCCCAAATTTGTAAGCCAACTATTGGCTAAATGCAAGCAGGCCGGTATTCATACTTGTATGGAAACATCGGGTTATGCTGCTGAATCCGCGTTACGGCAGGTTCTACCGTTTACCGATTATATCCTTTTCGATCTGAAACATCTTAATTCAGATTCTCATTGCCGTTATACCGGAAAGCCAAATGAATTAATCCTAAACAATGCTAAGACTGTAATTTCAAACGGAACGGAAGTGCTTTTCCGCATGCCCTTGATTCCGGGAATAAACGACGATCCACAAAATATTAGAGAAACTGCAGACTTTTTGCATAGTCTGGGGAAGAAACCAATTGCCATCCAATTAATGCCCTATCATGAATTAGGAAAAGGAAAATATGAATCCTTGGATAAATCATATCCCTTGGCCGGATTAAATGCCATTGAACCGGAACGGGTCGATACTGTGCAGGAACTGTTTAAATCCATGGGGATAGATTGTACCATTTCCAGATGACGAGGGACCAAAATTTTATTGCCAATATTCAAAATAGTTAAATTATTAATAAAGGAGATATTGATATGATGAAGGAATCAAAGATAGACGAAATGATGTTGAAAAGAATTGATAACTTAAAGCTTAGTGATCGTCTTTTCAGATTGAAGGATGCCATGTTTAGTGCTCAAAGAAAGGTATCTGTAGACCGGATAAGGCTTGCCATGGAGTCTTGGCAGGAAACAGAAGGGGAAGATATTGAAATACGCAGGGCCAAGCTTTTCAAAAAGATACTGGAACAGGTACCTATAGCTATTTACGATTTTGACATTATAGTGGGCAGGGAAACTGAACATTTAGTGGGAGCCCCTCTGTTTATGGATCAAGTAGGAGACGCTATTCCCGGGCTTTGGGACGGGACAGACGGCTTGGATTTATCCGATGAAGAAAGAGAAATTGTTATGGAATGTTCTCGCTTTTTTGCCGGAAAGACAGCGCCCGACCATGTAAAAAAAGTCTGGCACTCTCTAGTAGGTACTTGGGCGGAGGATATAACCGAGGCTAAAGGCAGCGATCCTACACCGGATTCAGGTTATTTTCCGGGAATAACTTGTAGGGCTTTGTGGGAGAAAATCCTCTCAAAAGGCATGCGCGGTATGATCGCTGAAGCCCAGGCAGGCATTGAACGTTTCCAAGAAATGAAAGAAACTGATATAAACAAGTACTATTTTTGGCAGGCGGCAATTATTGTTTGCCAAGCCATGATTGATTATGCCAAAAGATATGCAAAACTTGCTATTAGTTTGGCCGAAAAAGAATCTGATAGAGAAAGAAAAAATGAATTGTATGAGATAGCTAAAATATGCGAATGGGTCCCGGAAAACCCGGCTCGAACTTTTCACGAGGCTTTACAATGCATGAACTTTATAATTGTAGGCCGAGGGTTGGAGGCTATGTACCCCGTTTTAATTGGCAGAATGGATCAATACTTGCGCCCCTATTTTGAGCAAGATATCCGTGCCGGTCGTTTAACCTTGGAGAGGGCGGCCGAACTCTTAGGAAGTGCCATCACGCTGTGGGGCATGAAGACTGTTGTCCAGGTCGGTAAAACTCAGAAGCAGACACACCAGTTCAGTTACAGTATCAACAGTATAAATATTAGCGGGGTAGACAAAAACGGTAACGATGCTTCCAGTGAACTGAGTTATCTGATTTTACACATGATAGGTTTGTTAAGGCTGTCTTCGCCGACTGTTCTTTTCAATTGGCACTCACAAACTCCTCGTTGGTTGCTATTGAAAGCCTTGGAAACAAATTATCTTACCAAGGGAGGTATTCCACTGTTTGAAAACAGTGACCATGTAGTTGCTTGTTTTGTTAAGGACGGAACACCTGTAGAGGTGGCTCGTGAATGGTATGGACAGGGTTGTGTAACTCCAATTCTTCCAACCAAAATTGACCATAACGGCAGTGAAGGCAAAGGAGCGGTAAATGTTGCTTTTATATTGGACCTTACTCTTCACCGCGGGGTATCTCAGATAACAGGCAAAAAAATAGGTATTGATACCGGTGATCCCTGTAGTTTTAAGAGCTTTGAAGAACTATATGAAGCATTCAAAAAACAATATAGGTATGTTGTTAATCGGGTTTTATGGTTAGGTACCGTAGCCCAAAGTGTAGAACCGCAGTATTTGCGCTTTCCCTTTAATTCCTGCATTGCCGGGCCGCAATGTATGGAGAAAGGCCAAGATATTATGATTACTGACGAGACTCA
>JAAYII010000065.1 GCA_012523535.1 Peptococcaceae bacterium | reverse complement strand
TTTTTGGTAATCTTTCTCCTCAATCAAATTACAGCCCCTTTCACAGCCGCAGCTTTTCAGCAGTTCTTCCAGAGCGCCTAAAAATGAGTCCGCCGCAGTGTCTTGGTCATCCCTTTCTCTGGCCAAGCCGCAATAAAGGGCTAACCCGGCCAGCTTATCTCGGCAAATATTTTTATGAAAGGAAACTATGGGTATAAGACATAGGGCAATGGCTTTTCCGTGAGGGCTGTGGTACAGGGCTCCGATGGAATGGGCAAAGGCATGGACATACCCCGCAAGCTGTTTGTTGATGGCATTTCCGCCGTAGTGGGCTGCAAGTAGCATTTTCTGCCTGGCCTCAATATCCTCCGGAGTTGAAATCAGCCGCGGCAGATTCTCGAACACAAGCTTGACGCACTCCCGGCTTTTAAGTATGTCTTCTTCACTTGACTTTATGTCCGCCAGGCACCCTTCCAGGCCGTGACTTAAAGCGTCAATTCCGCAGTATATGGTAATGCTTTCAGGTGCAGCGATTGTCAGCTCGCTGTCAAAAACAACATGGGTGACGTTCAGTCCAATGACTACCGTGGAATCTTTTATTCCTTTTTTGTTCTGAACCATAGCCGCAACAGTGATTTCAGCCCCTGTGCCGGCCGTACTGGGGACGGCGATAATAGGCAAAGTTTTCCCCCTGATATATATGAATTTGCGCAGGAGATTTTCGCTCTTACGTTTTTTTATTTTGGCACCGGCTGCTATTATCTTGCAGGTGTCCAGTACGGAACCTCCTCCGAGGGCTATGATACAATCGGCGCCGCATCCTACGGCGGCAGTTCTGCCTTCGCTGATGATGTCAATTGTCGGTTCGGAGGCGATATTATGAAAAACAGTATATTTGATATTGTTTGCTGTAAGCGAGTTAAGAATTTTTTCGTGATAGCCAAAAGAATACAATGTTTGGTCTGTTACAAGAAGTACCGATCCATATCCCATTTCTGCACAGATTGCGCCGATTTTTTCCCTTGAACCGAAACCGTCCAGCAAAACGGGCTCAGGCTTGGGAACCGCTTTGATTATTATTCCCGGCAGTTTACGGATCATTTTTCGAAATAAATAAAAAGACATCTCTGTCCTCCTTTAATTTCAGTCGATGAAGCAAAAAGCCTTCAGAATCTCATGGACCAGGTCTTTCATGTGATCGGGACTTTTTCTATCAAGCCATGCCGGCCATTAAGGCCCAATACCAGATTAGCGCAAATCAAAAACTTTTGCACCAACTTTTTAGGTGTGCCACAGATCCGCTATTGATGGCCGGACCGGCGTAATACACCGTCATACGGACCTAGAGCTTGCATTGCAAGCAGGTTGTACCTTCGCCAACAGTAAAAAGACAAGTACTAAAAGGAGAGTGTTTAGACACTCTCCTATCTCCATATTAAGCGGCACTGTCCGGTTTATTAACCGTACATCTTGTTAATTCCACATCTAACGTGATTTAGAATAAATTTCATCTATAAGCTGCATGGTTTTTTCATCCAGATCACAATTGTAAAAAGCTTGAACTACTATCTCAGTTACGCTGGCGGGTATATTTACTGTTTTCAGCTTCCGGCAATTTTCAAAAGCCTGG
>JAAYII010000064.1 GCA_012523535.1 Peptococcaceae bacterium | reverse complement strand
TTTATTATTGTCAAAACAATTGTTTACGGGGACCCGGTACAGGGGTATCCTTCCCTAATGGTTGTGATCCTGTTTCTGTGCGGTATCCAGCTTTTGTCCCTGGGTATTATCGGGGAATACATAGGACGGATTTTTAACGAATGCAAGAGACGGCCCCTTTACTTTGTAGACGAGTACAACGGGAAAAAAATACCCGCCCGCCAGATACTTTACGAATAAGATAAATTTTAAACTTAAGGTTTCCAATGAAGAAAAGTATAATTGCCGCCTTTGATTCCCTATTTGGGGCCATTAATAAGGAATTGCTTTACTATCTGGTCTTCGGGATTTTGACCACGGCAGTCAATTTCCTAAGCTATATTGTTTTAACAAAACTATTTTTTGCGGACTATAAAACAGCCACAACCGTGGCTTGGTTTTTATCGGTCTTTTTTGCCTTTGTAACCAATAAGATTTATGTCTTTCGAAGCAGGCAAACCAACCCGATGGCTTTAACCAGAGAGTTCGCTTCTTTTCTGTTTTCCAGGGTTTTATCCAACGGGTTGGACATCATGACCATGATTTTGCTTGTAAGCCTGTTGCGAATGAATGACCTTGTGGCCAAAATAATAGCCAATATTCTGGTCATTGTCTTTAATTACCTGGCCAGCAAGTTCTTTGTATTCAAGGACAACCGGGGGTAGGCATGTCGATCTTAAAATCTATTTTGCCATTTGGATTTATTTGGCCAAAGATAAAACATTTTTTTAACATCTTTTTTGCTTTATTGCTGCTCTTTTTTTGTTCCCCTTTTGGTATTGTTTTTTACCTATTGCCAATTGGGCATCGGGCCGGCTGGGGAAAAAACCATCCTGATCTGCGATCTGAGCGGCCAATATGTGGACTTTTATTCAACTTACCAGCAAATTTTAAGCGAGAGAAAAAGCCTGCTCTATTCTTGGCAAGCCGGTCTGGGGCTTAATTTCTTGGGTTTGTTCAGCTATTACCTGGCCAGTCCCTTCTCCCTTTTAATTCTCTTGGCCGACCAAGAATCTCTGCCCGAATCTTTGCTGCTGATTACCTTGTTGAAAATCGGCTGCTGCGGTTTAAGTTTTGCCATTGCGGCCAAAAAAATGTTTAAATTATCCAATGGACTGATATTTATCGGGTCCTTGTTATATGCCCTTTGTTCCTATAATATTGCTTACAGTTTCAATCTGATGTGGCTTGACGGGGTAATTATCCTGCCTTTGCTTATTCTGGGCGTGGAAAAAATCCTGCGAGAACGGAATTGCCTGCTCTATCTTTTTTCCTTGATTTATATCCTGCTAGCCAATTTTTACATCGGCTATATGGTCGCCCTCTTCTCTTTTTTATATTTTTTGGTCTCCTCGTTTTCCGCTTATGCTTGGCCTCAAATTAAACTTTTCCTGCCCAAACTTTTGCTGTTGGCCGGCTCGGCCCTTTTGGCCGCCGGATGTGTCGCCATAATACTGATCCCCACTTTTTTTGCCCTTCAAAACGGACAAGGAGGACCCAGCCTGTCCCTTTGGAAATGGACCATAAACTTTGACCTGCTGGATTTACTGAGCAAAAGCCCCCTTGGGGCTTATGACACCCTTAAGTATCAAGGGCTGCCCAACATATACTGCGGCCTGTTGCCCCTTATTTTGTCTTCCCTGTATTTTTTGAACGGCAGCATTAGTTTCAAAGAACGACTTGGCTTTGCCGCCTTAACGGGGTTCATAATAATGAGTTTTGCCCTGGGCGCCCTCAACCTGGCCTGGCACGGATTTGACAGCCCGGACTGGTTTCCCTTTCGTTACTCTTTCGTTTTATCTTTTTTGCTTCTTTTCTTGGCCGCTAAAGGAATTTCCCAACTTGACCGCTTGCCGACCGGAACCATTGTTAAGACCGGGGCCCTTTGGGCTTTGGTTATGCTTATTCTGCAAAAAATGGATTATCCTTACTTGCGCAACAGGGCGCTTATCATCGGGGCTTTCTTGTTCATCCTCTACTCCTTATTGCTGGCGTGGCTTGCCGGATCAAAGAAAGACAAAATCCGGAAAGCCATTGTCGCCCTGCTAATTGTTTTAGCCCTGGCCGAAAGCACTCTTAACTGCCGCTATCTGATCAAGGGGTTGGACCAGGAATTTGCTTATGTGAGCAAGGAAAAATACCAGCAGGTTTTGCCGGGGATTAAGGCCGTCATCAATGAAATACACTCCCAGGATCAGACCTTTTATCGCCTGGATCGGATTGGCGGCAGGACCTATAACGATCCCATGAACCTTAATTATCGGGGACTCACCCATTTCAGTTCCCTGGCTTATGCCGACCTGAACAAGACTTTGCGCCAATTGGGTTTCTTATGTACTGCAGGCTACAAATCGATTAATTTTGCCGGTTCCACTCCCCTCACCGAATCTTTGCTGGCCATTAAATACGTTATCAGTGCGGAGCAGAAAGGCTTGGGATACACTAAAATTGCCGACGGCCCGGTATATGACGGTTACCGGAATATATATGCTTTGCCTATCGCCTTTTTAACCGACGAGTCTTTGCTGTCCTGGGACAGTACTAAAGACAACAATCCTTTTCGCCTGCAAAACAGCTTTTTTAATCTGGCCCAGGGCAACAAGGAAAAAATCGATTATTTCCGGCCTTTGGAGGTTATCGGGATTAAGCTCACCAATGCCACTATGACCACGGAACCGGCGAACGGATTTACCAGGGAGATCTATAGTAAAAAGGATCCCGATTTAAAGGGGGAGGTAGAATATACCCTCCTTAATCCCGAAAGTCAACAGGTCTACGCTTGCTTTAATACCATCAATGATGACGGCTGCCGAATTTTTGTCGACGGGCAAGAAATTAAAGGATACCTGCCGCTTTACAATAAAAGAATAATCGATCTTGGATTTCACCCCGAAAACAAAGAAATTAAAGTAAAGATCACTTTTTCCTCCTCGGGCTTCTCCTTGAAGCAAAAATATTTTTACGGTTTAAGCGAAGCAAATCTGGCCCAAGCCCTCACTCCCCTGCACTTGGAGAAAATTGAAGATTTGGCGGTCACGGATACTTCCGTACAGGGCAAGGTTAGTGTAAAGGACAAAAAATTGCTTTTTACCTCCGTACCCTATGATCCCGGCTGGCGGGTATTTGTAGACGGCCGGGAAACAGTACCCAGCGTGATAGATAATGTTTTTATCGGCATAAGATTGGAAGAAGGAATACACCATATCGCCCTGCATTTCAGACCAAAAGGTTTTTACGCCGGGGCGGTATTATCCATGCTCAGT
>JAAYII010000063.1 GCA_012523535.1 Peptococcaceae bacterium | reverse complement strand
TTGCGTTAAAATCAAGATAAATGAACTTGATATGTTTGTCCTTAAGCTTTTTCTTTAAGTATTCCTGCTTTGCCCTCAATACTTCCATGGAATCCTGGGGCATCCATTGCAAAGGCGTAAAAGCTTTGGGCACGAAAGAACTGGCCGATACTGTCACCTTGGCCCCCCGGCGTCCAACTTTCTTGGCTTCCTCCAAAACTTGATGGGCTTGTTTGGCAATGCCGTCAAGATCTTCAAAAGTCTCGGTGGGCAGCCCAATCATATAATAAAGTTTTATACTGCTCCAGCCGGCCTTGAATGCCGCCTGCACCGTTCTCAACAGGTCCTCGTCGGTAACTCCTTTGTTTATAACGTCCCTTAAACGTTGAGTCCCGGCCTCGGGGGCAAAAGTTAGACCGCTTTTTTTAACTTTCTGGACCTGCTCGGCTATGTTTACATCAAAAGAGTCCAAACGCAAGGAAGGTAAAGAAACGCTAACGCCTCTCTCTTGCATTTTGGCCATCAGTTCCTCTAAAACCCCGTTGAGACAAGTATAATCGCTGGTAGAAAGAGAAACCAGGGAAATCTCTTCATAACCGGTAGCATTGATTGCTTTTTCCGCTTGTTCCAGCAAAACTTCAGGCGACCGTTCCCTTAACGGCCGGTAAAGCATTCCTGCCTGGCAAAAACGACAGCCTCTGGTACAACCTCTCATTACTTCCAGCATAACCCTGTCATGTACGGTCTCCATATAAGGCACAATCACTTTTTCCGGGAAATAAGCGGAACTGAAGTCCTGCACCACCGCTTTGGTAATAAGCCTGGGGACCTCTTCTTTACTAATCACTTGCTTGACCGTTCCGTCGGGTTGGTATTCAACATCGTAAAATTGCGGAATGTAAACCCCCCGCAGCTTGCTAAGGTCCAAAAGAATTTCTTTTTTTGTTTTGCCGGCTTCCTTGCCCTTTTGGATAACTCTTAACATAGCCGGGAATTGTTCTTCACCTTCACCCAGCAAAACGCAATCCAAAAACGGCGCCAAGGGTTCCGGGTTATAAGCACAAGGGCCTCCGGCTAGAATAAGCGGGTACTCTTTTCCCTGAAGAGCGGCGGCTTCCCTGTCCCGCGCCCTCAAAGGAATACCGCTCAACTTTAAAATGTTTAAAATATTGGTATAGCTTAGCTCATATTGAAGAGTAAAGGCCACCACATCAAAGTCCTGCAAAGGATGAAAAGATTCCAGGGAATAAAGCGGTATCCCTTGCTCTTTCATTTTTTCTTCCATATCCGGCCAAGGGGAAAAAACCCTTTCGCACAAAAACTCATCATAAGAATTTACCAAACCGTAGAGGATTCTCAAGGCGAGATTGGACATCCCTATTTCATAAACATCCGGAAAAGCAAAAGCTATCCGCACCCGGGCTTTTCCCCAATCTTTCCGGATCACATTCCATTCCCCGCCCAAGTATCTTCCGGGCTTGGTCACCTGAGGGAGGATACGGTTTATTTTTTGGCGCACCTCTTCGCAGCCGGTGCTCATTAAATTATCACTCATGTCTTATTATTCTTCCCTTCGGGAAAACTTTGAGAATACATTATAGCACAAACTGTTCACTCAGGGCAAAAATGATAAAGGCAACGCCTCATTCCTATTTCAGCAAAAATTCCACTTAATCCTTCTTTGTTTTACTTGTTTTTAGTTGATTACTATTAATTTTTATTGTATAATTTGGGTCAAATGTAATTGTTTCCTGTTTAGGAGGGATTCCGGTGTCTTCGGATCAAGAGTTAATTACAGCCCAGGCGTTGGCCAAGGAATTAAATCTTTCGGTTGAAACAATCTGGAAATATACCCGGGAGAAAAAAATTCCCTATATCGAGCTGGGCAACAAACAATACCGTTATATTCTTAAAGATGTGGTCAGGGCATTAAGCGGTTTAAAAATTAAAGAAAAACCCGGTACTTATGTTTATCAAACAGAACCAATAAAAGAATTTACTTATCAGGAATATTTGCGTCTCCCGGAGGAGCCCGGCTACCATTATGAAGTTCTGGAAGGGACCCTGGTTAAAGAACCCTGCCCCAATGTCAACCACCAGCGGGTCTCCAGGAAACTTCAGCGTATACTTGAAGATTACTTTTGGAAACATGACCCGGAAGGCGAAATATTTAATGCGCCTCTGGACATAACGTTAAATGAAACCACCGTTGTTCAGCCGGACTTATTTTATATATCCGGCAAGCAAAAGGACATAATTAAAGAAACCCGGATTGACGGAACGCCGGAGCTTGTAGTGGAAATAATGTCTTCTCCCGGTAGCCGCAAGGATCGTCTGCAAAAATTGCAAATTTACCTAAAGGCCGGAGTCAAACATTACTGGCTCGTGAACTCCGACGAAAGGACAATGGAATGCTTCGCCCTGCGCGATGGAGTTTACGCCCTGGTGGCTGCCGGAATGGATGAAGATACTATCCAGCACCCCGATTTTACAAACCTGTCTATATCCCTAAAAAACTTATGGTAGACTGAATCAAGCCTTTATTGTCCATAATATGGGTAGCCATATTATAAGACAAAAGGGGTTTTAGATGACAGACCATAGGTACAATTCTTTCCATGGGCTTAGCATGCTGCTTATTTGTGCCCTGGCCTTACTCTTGTCCGCTCCAATGCTCACTAAAGGCATGTTTATAGCCTATGACATCCATAATCATATGTGTAGACTGGCAGGTACCGTTTTAGCCCTGCTGGACAAACAATTTCCGCCGCTTATCGGCCCCAATCTGGCCAATGGTTTCGGCTATTCCTGGAATATTTTTTACCCGCCGTTATCCACCTTTATACCGGCTTTTTTCAAAATATTTCTGCCCACCCTTACCGGTGCCATGAAGCTTTTTATCTATCTTACCCTGGCAGCCTCCGGCATAACCATGTACCATCTTGCCTATCGTTTGCTCGCTGCCAGGAATACGGCTTTACTGGCGGCAATAATCTATATGACAGCACCTTACCATCTCCAGGACATTTACAGCAGGGGAGCCCTGGCCGAAGCTCTGGCTTTTGTATTTATCCCGCTACTTTTCCACGGCCTGGTGGATCTTTTTTATTATGGGGGGCAAAAAGATTATTATCTGACCTTGGGAGCCGCCGGCTTGCTGCTCTCCCACAATCTCAGCTCCTTGCTGGCCGCGCTGGCTGCTCTCATTTATATCCTGGCCCATATCAAACTTTTGTCAAAAGCCAAAATCCGAAATTCTTTAATTGTTAACGGCTTATTTACGGCAGCCATTTCTTTGTTTTTTCTCATCCCGTTGCTGGAACATCGCCTCTGGGGCAACTACCAGGTTTTTGTCCCTAACATGATGGGTTCTTTGGAAACAATGGCTGCCCGTAGTCTTTATCCCCAGGAATTATTGTTTACAAAATTCGAACAAAAAACCAATTTTGCTTTAGGCCTGCAGTTAATCATACCTCTCTGTTTACTGCCTTTCACTCTGAAAAGAATTGCCGCCGATAAGAATTTGTTGCTCTTCCTGCTTTTAGGCTTAGCAGCCATTTTTATGACCACACGCGCCTTTCCCTGGCTGCATATGCCTGCGGTCTTTTCCTACATCCAGTTTCCTTGGCGCTTTCTGCTCCTGGCTGTTTTTTTCTTAAGCATTCCCTGCGCCCATATTTTGGCCCTAATCTACGACCGCCTGGATTTAAAGCATATCGTGCCCCTGCTCATGCTTATTCTTATTTATATATTCCCCATTTTGACCGACCAAATCGTTATCGACAAAAACATAGGCAACCAATTCTATACCCGCCTGGACATCATTACGGCCAAAAGCTATAAAACAAACGGCTGTGCCACTTTTGAATACTTGCCGGTTAAAGCCTATAACAATATCCCTTACCTCGCGGACAGGACTCAACAAATCATTGTCAAGAGCGGTGCAGCCCATATTACTAACGAAATAAAACATAATACCAATTTATCCTTTTATATATCTTCCCCCGCTGGTGCCGTTATTGAACTCCCCTATATCTACTACCTGGGTTACGATTTAAAGCTGATTACCGAAAAAGAACACCAAAAACTTAAGACCATTGAATCGGACAAAGGAATGGTCGCAGCCGTTATTCCCGCCGGAACCGAAGGCCTTGTAACCGTCACCTATAGCGGTACTTTTGCCACCAGGCTTTCCTATCTCCTGTCTTTCCTCTCCCTGCTGAGCTTTATCTCCTGGGTCTTATGGAAAGAAAAGTTTAGACCAAATCGCTGACTTTGACTTGAAGTCCTCTGTCCAGCATACCCTGGACAATTTCCGTTTCACTTAAGGTATGCTCCAACTTATCCTTGGCTCCGAGAACGTTGACCAAAGTATAATGATCAGTAGTAAATTCATTGATGACTTGGCTTAAAGGTGTATCTTTGCTTACAGTCAAACAGCGGCTGGGCATAAGCCCCCGGCTTAACAGCCTTTCTTTCTTACGGCAAAGCTGCTTGAGGAAAACAAGGCGGGCATTGTTCAGTTCCTTGTTGGCACCGAACCAAAAGAACACCCCGAGCACAATAAAAAGAACCGGTTCCGGCAATACAAATTGAAAGGCCTGAAGAAAAAAGCCGCCGACTACAAAAATTCCCCCCAGCACTTTGCCCGCTGCAGCCAAAAATTTTGTAGTTTTGACAAAACCAAAAGTTCCGGACATAATGGCCCTCACGATTCTCCCCCCGTCAAGGGGCAGGACGGGTATTAAATTAAAGCAATCCAGCCAAAAATTGATCTTGGCCAGT
>JAAYII010000062.1 GCA_012523535.1 Peptococcaceae bacterium | reverse complement strand
TATTAGATACTATTTCCTTCTTAGCAAGGGAGGTGAAAGTTCATGTTGATAAACAGTGAGCCATTAGACACTTTATTTTTTAGAAATGGAAAACCTTTTACAAAGGGTGAGGATTATTGGAGTGAAAGTATTTTTCCGCCATATCCGTCCGTGTTTTACGGAGCTTTGCGTACTGCTTATTTTGCAGAGAAACTCGGTAATTTTGATCTTGCCGGAACTGAGCAAGATCCAACTCTATCCTTAAAAATCCGCGGCATATTTCTAAAAGCTTGGAATAATTATTATTTCCCTTTGCCGCTGGATTTGGTCAAAGAAAAAGACAATAGGGAGAATTATGTTTTCCCTTTACAGCTTCAAGATGCTCCTTGCCTGTCTAATTGCTGTGTGCCTAAAACTCTGTGCGCTCCGGACCAAGTGGTAGAAACAATATCCGATGGCCTTATTGACCGGGAAACTCTGCGGGAATACCTTGAAAATGATACGGATAAGTTTTTTTATGCCAGTCTGAAAGATTTTATAACCCATGAACCGAAGATAGGTATTGCGCTTAATGAAAAACATATTGCCGATGATCAAAAGCTTTATCGTGCAGCAATGTTGAGACTCTCACTCCCCTGGGAAAGGGGAAGGGAAAATCTGCAGTGTTCCTTTGTTATTGACTGTGAAGGGATAGATTTGCCTGAATGTGGATTCTTGAAATTGGGCGGAGAGGGTAAAGCCACTCGCTACATACGTGTCCGTGAGGAAAATGAGACTTCTCTCATACCATCCTGTCCGGTTCTCGATAACCGACTTTTTAAGCTTTATCTTTTAACCCCTACTATATTAAGTAACGGATGGCTACCGAATTGGATTGACCCTAATAACCTTATTGGCATCTACCAGGGCCTAAAGGTTAAATTGCTTACTGCAGCGCCGGGTAAATATATTTCCATTGGCGGATTTGATATTAAAAATGGTAAGCCTAAGCCCATGGTTCGGGCAGTGCCTGCAGGCAGCGTTTATTACTTTGAACTTCTTGAAGGTGAGAAGGAAAGAGTAGAACAGATATTTCATTATAAACCCTTTGAAGATAATCAATACGCCAAAGAGGGCTTTGGAACTGTCCTAGTAGGGAAGGTGGAATAATGAAAAAGGTCATTACACCTGTGGGAACTTCTATTTTTACTAATTATGAAGAAAACTCCAATAAATTAGATATTCAACTTAAAGTTCTGAAAAACGAGAAAATAGAAAATTGGAGTAAATTGCAAGACAGCCGAATACTTCAAGTGCGCGAGGAGATTGGAAAGTGGGTTAAGGGCAAAAAGGATATCTCCGCCGAAATAAACAGTTTATATAAGATTTACGAACAGGTTAAAGAGGATTTGGAAGTTTACCTGATCTGCTCAGAAACTATCCTCTCCAGGTTAGCAGGAGAAATAATATCTGATTATTTTAATAACCAGCCCAATAGTCCTATAAGGGTTAATTTCGATTATGAACGAGCAGACAGGATAAAAGGGCTGCAAGTAGAAGATCGTCTCCGCTATGAGCAGGAAGGAATAGTCAACCTCGTTAAGCGTTTTAATGAAATCACCGGAGGATACACGGAAAATGTCATAATGAATATTACCGG
>JAAYII010000061.1 GCA_012523535.1 Peptococcaceae bacterium | reverse complement strand
TCAAAGTAACAAAGATTATTATACTCTTTTTGTTCGACAAAGAGTTATGTTTCCCTGTTTTTGGTACTTTGTTCTGTGCCATGATATTAAGCCTCTAACCAATATATTACTAAAAAAATATATAAATTGTAGTGCTGTAGTACTATATCTTTATAACTTCGGTTAATTTTTTGCTTTAGTACCAAACAAAAATTTGTTAAACAAATTTATTTTTTTTATCGGCACCGAATAAGAAATACTTTATCGTTTATCTGTATTTTGGTACATATTCCGGTATATTCTGGGCACCATAAAATCGTTCGGGAAACTCTATATTGGAGATAACGGTATGCAGAGAAAAAACTTTCATTTTGGTCGGGCACAATATGTTAAATATCCGGCAATTTATAGCATGGAAGCCTTTCTTCTATGGGACAATTTAGTGTCACGCTATGATATTATTCATGTCACTCAATTGTATTTAAATGCCATTCATGATGTAGACTTTAAGCTAATTATGAAAAAAGGTTTAATGGCTATACTGGAAAAACAGGTTAATATCCTGGAGCAAAAAATGGACCTCTATCACCTGCCTTTACCCGATCGTCCTCCCAAAAGCGTAAAATTTTTTTTAACCGGTAATGTGGTAAATGATGAATATGTTTACCATAAACTCTTTAAAGGAATCCAAAACTCTATCGATGGCTTGGTCAAATCCGTAGTGTCTTTTGTTTATAATGATGACTTGCGCCGACTCTTTTTTGAATTTTTGCAAAAAGAATTGGAAGTTTACGATGATCTCTGTAAATACGGGAAACTTAAGGGCTGGATGAGGAATCCGCCTTTGATTCCCGCAAATGGAGGTTAAGATGGTACAAATAGGCAATTTCCATATCGGAAGATATGATAGCGCTCATAAACCGGTGTTATCTACAGGAGAGGCCAACTCCTTATGGGAAAATTTAGTAGCCAGATATGATTGGGACGATACTTTGGAGCTATTTGTTAATTTTGCCTATGATCAGGAACTGGTGAGTTTATTGAAAAAATATCAAACTTTGTTACGGGAACAAGCCAAAACTCTTGAAGCCAGGCTGGCTTTCTATCAAGTGCCTCTGCCAAACCGTTCCAAAAAATCCATATCCCTTGAGGCCAATAGCGGTGTAGTCAAGGATGAATTTATATTTCGCCGTTTCTTTACCGGTGTGCAGGAGCTTTTGGTGCTCTGCTCTACCGCAATAAAAATCAGTGTAGTAAGTGAGTCTCTTAGAACATTATTTATTGATTTTATTAGTGAACAGGCCGAAGAATTTGATAAGTTATGCAAGTTTGGCAAGAAAAAGGGATGGCTGCAAATACCTCCCCCGAAGAAAATCAATTAATTGTATTTTAACCGTTATTGTATAAAAGGCACCATTTTCAAATTATATAGCCTTTGTGCATATGCATTGAAGCTATATTTTATTGTTGCTTAAGGCATATGTGTTTGCTATACTTATTTATAACAATAGATTTGAGCTGGAACTGCTTTGAGAAAAAAATCACAAGAAAGGGTTGTGGGTGCCATGTATGGTTATGTAGGCAAACTTCTTTTTGTGGATTTGACTAATCGTACTTTTGAAGTCAGAGATCTGGATGAAAAAACAGCAAGAGATTACGTTGGCGGACTGTCTCTTGGAGCAAAGATTCTTTATGACGAGATGCCGGCCAAGACCCCAGTTTTTGCCCCAGAAAGCATGATCGGATTTGTTTCCTCACCGGCCAACGGAACAGGTCCCTTTATGGGCGGCAGGTTTACAGTGGTAAGCAAATCCCCGGTTACGGGCGGTTTTAATGATGCCAGCGCCGGCGGCAATTTTGGCCCTCTTATGAAGAGAGCCGGCTATGATGCTATTTTTTTCAAGGGTATTAGTGAAAAACCCGTATATGTGTTTATTGACGACGGCAAGGTGGAATTTCGTGATGCAACTCATCTTTGGGGCAAAACAACTATGGCCCTGGAAAGAGCAATTAAAGAAGAATTGGGAGATCCCAAAGTAGCCATTGCTTCCATCGGCCCCGGCGGTGAAAATCTTTCCAACATGGCGGGAATTATGCATGATGAGCATAGAGCTGCTGCCAGAGGCGGATCTGGTGCTGTTATGGGTTCCAAAAAACTTAAAGCTGTAGTCGTCCGTGGCAATCATAGAGTTCAGCCTTATGACAGAGAGGCAGTTTTGGCTTTAAATAAAGAAGTAGCTGAATGGCAAAAAGGCCCGGTCGCTCCTGTTTTTGAATTGTTTACCAACCATGGTACCGGAGGTACTTATGAGAGCGGAATTTTGAACGGGGATACCAGTGTGAAAAACTGGCTTGGTACGGCTGCAGATTTGACTGAAGAGCAAAGGAAAAAACCTACTTCTCAGGAACAGGATAAATTATTCAAAGTTAGAAAATACGCCTGCCATGCATGTCCTGTTGGCTGCGGCGCTATCTATTCTGTAAAGGACGGGAAATGGCCTATTGAAGAAACCGGCCGTCCCGAATATGAAACAGATGGTATGTTTGGCAGCATGTTGCTGAATGATGATGTTTATGCCATAAATCAATGCAATTTCCTTTGCAATGAGTATGGTTTGGATACTATTTCCGTTGGTGCTACCATTGCCTGGCTTATGGAGTGCTACAATAACGGCGTATTTACTAAAGAAGAAATCGATGGCATTGATCTTACCTGGGGTAACGCCGACGCTATTGTGGCCATGACCGAAAAGATTTGTAAAGGCGAAGGCATCGGGAAGATCTTGCAAGCAGGTTCTGTAGCTGCCGCCAAACATTTTAACAAAGGATTTGAAGCTTTGGTACATGCCAGCGGTATTGAAATACCACAGCATGACCCACGCTGGTCTCCTGGCCTTGCCCGCACTTACCAATACGATCCCACTCCCGGCCGTCATGTTAAGGGTGGCTTAAGTATTCACTATGGCAACCAGCCTCCCGAAGTCAGGTATGACTATACCAACACTGGCGAAAGAGACGTCAACGGAGTTGTTTATTCGGAGGCACTTTATGCTACAGGTTTTTGCACGATGTCTGACTTTGGTCTTCCGCCGGAAATTCATATTAAATTTTTAACTGCTGTTACCGGTTTTGAATATACTCCGGAAGAGGCTAGAAATTTAGGAATAAGATCCTACACCATCAGACATGCTTTCAACCTGCGTGAAGGATTCCGCCGTAAGGACTTTACCATTTCTGACCGAATTATTGGTATCCCTCCTCTTAAAGAAGGCCCCACTGCCGGCGTAACGGTTGATGCCAAGATGATCGCTGATAATTTCTTCCGGGAGCTCGGTTGGAATTTGGACGATGCCGTCCCGACCAAGGAATCCTTGGAACGTGTAGGCGGTCTTGAAAATGTAATTAAAGACTTGTATCCTAATGGTTAGTACTGGTCCCTCCTAACAAAAGGGTTGCATAAGAATCCGGTTAATAAGGTGAGCACAGTGAAAATCAAAGTGAGTTTTGTATGTCAAGAAGTGGTTGGCAATATGAAAGATGGCATTTACGAAGTGCCTGAAGGTTCAACCATCAGCGATTTGTTTGCCGTCTGTGAAAAGGAAAACAATATCTTCATCAATGATGAATATCGCAAATGGTTGTTGTTTTTAGCTGACGGCAAACCGGTAAAATGGGACACGGTGCTCCATAACGTCGATACTGTTCATGTTATCCGGGCAGCTGTCGGCGGATAATAAAATTAACTAAACTCTGTTGAGAATGGCTGCATAAGTAACGGGGAGGTAATAATGAAACATTGTAGTTTCATTATTACCTCCCCGCTCTTTTTGGCATTTGTTTAGTGGAATGCCAAAATCCTCCTTTACTTTAACTAAAGTGCTCCCCCCTGCTCTATCGCTTGTTGCAGGGGGATTTCATTGTAAGTTCCGTTTAATAAGTTAAATTCTATAAGTTTATTGCGACATATTGTACCCCGCCCCAACAAAATTTTCACTACTTCGGCTGCCTGCCTGGAGGCGGTATAAGCTGCTGTAAAACCCAAGTTCCCGTCCGGAGCTTTTGTATCTTGATCCATTGAAGATAGTATTAATTCCAGAGCCCGATCCTGGGGATAAGCTACTGATACTCTTCCCCTCCATCCTATAATTGCTCCATGCACAAAGGGAATATTGGCAGCCCTGGCTGCGCGCATCAGTGTTAGGCGAGCAGAAAGGTTGTCGAGAGCATCTACCGCCACATCGTGTCCTTTTACCAAGTTTTCGGCATTGTCCATATTTATTTCTTCTGTAATTGCTGTTATTTTTACCAGGGGATTGATATCAGCCATACGGGTTTTTGCAACTTCTGCTTTAAACAAACCCAGGGTGGAACTGGAGCTTAGTATTTGACGGTTTAAATTCGATTCAACAAATATGTCACTGTCAACAACCGTTAGATGCCCGATCCCTATGCGTCCTAGATGTTCAATAATGTATCCTCCCAGTCCACCGCAGCCGACAACAATTACTCTTGATTTAGCCAGTTTGTCTTGTTCAGCAAGAGAAATTGCGGTGTAATTTCGGATATACCTCTCTTTCATAAAAGCCTCTCCTTTTTGCCAACTATTAGATGAATTTTATTTTATCATGATAACAATTTCCGGAAAATAAATATAAATAGCCTGCGCGATCGCCTTATACCTTTTAGGTTATATAAGGTTGATGGTATACTTGTAATAGCAATTTCATCGATAGAGTAAATGACAAAGGTTGCCGGACAAGGTAAATAGCATTGGAGGTGTCAAATTGGAACTTAACCAGTTAAAGTATTTTGTATTGATTGCCGAATTGCAAAATCTGTCTAAAGCTGCAGAAAGGCTAAATATTTCCCAGCCCTCTTTGTCTAAGAGTATCAGCAGGTTGGAAAAGGAATTAGGAACGCAATTGTTTGACCGCGTTGGCAAAAAGATTGTGCTTAATGAACAAGGCCGCGTATTTCTGGCCGGTGTTCAGGAATCCTTACAGGAATTGGAGAATATTGCAGCCGTTGTCGGCAACTTTAGCAGAGAGTACAGAGTCAGATTAAATTTGGGCATTTTCTGGTCACAGTCCTTAATCATCGATTGCCTTAAGGAATTCGTGAAAATACATGATAACGTTGACTTTAATATTAACTGCAATATTGGCTCTATAGAGCATTTGGATACCGATTATTTCGATATGATGATCTATCCCAAAGATGCAGACCCGGTGTTCAAAAAGTATAAAGGCCATATTATTGCCCGGGAACGCTTTAAATTGGTCCTTAATAAAGCCCATCCCCTGGCAAGTAAAAAAACTGTAGATATTCAAGATCTAAAAGACGAGCAATTTGTTTTTATTCAACATTCCAGGCGAAGAATCGAGCAGCCTTACCATTTATGTCTAAGCAGAGGCTTTAAACCCAAAATTAAATTTACCACCAACAGCTTGGAATCTCACAGGCAAATAATTGCCCGGAACCTTGCGATCGGATTTATGACCGAGGGAAATCTGGAATTCTATTCTTATCATCCTGATCTGGCACTCTTGGAAATCGAGGATGAAATGTTTGTACAAACAGTCATGATAGGTTTTAAACGTGAAAAACATCTTTCGGAAACAGCTAAAATCTTTAAAGATTTCATTCTTAACCGCTTACAAATTAATACAAGTAATTCAGTTTAGTCTACTAATAATCTTATAACTTTAAATATAAGTGATATCACCTCAGGAAACATACTCTTTGTTGGAGGTCTTGAATGAATAAAATTAGCAGATTTAAGAATGCAGATACTCTTTTAACCTTAGGAATAGTTTTATTAATTATTATTTTGTGTTTGCCGTTCGGTTCTTCAAAGGGTGACCCCAATTCTTCGGAGGAGCAATGGGAACAAGGACAAACTGTTAGAGGCAAAGTGTTGGATATCTCCCGTAATACGGAAAAAGAACAAATGGTTCCGGATTGGGGTGATGGATACAGCATTATTTACCAGGATGTTAAAATTAAGATCGTGGCCGGAAAACATAAAGGCGAGACGATAATTGCCGAGAATGTAATCGATGAAAGATTTGTCTATAAGCTGGTTGTGGAGGTGGGAGATGAAGTTTTGATTTATGTAAATGAAGATGAGGAAGGCAACATTACCGAGGCTTTTGTGGCTGAGATATACAGGCAAAAATATCTGGGCTATTTGGTAGCTCTGTTTTTGATAGTTTTGTTGGTTTTAGGCCGAGTCAAGGGGTTAAAAACGATTATCACCTTGGCTTTGACCGGTTTGGCCGTGCTTAAAATCTTGTTACCTGGACTTTTGGCCGGTTACGATCCCATTTTTTTAACGGTCCTTGTTTGTGCCGGAGTTACGGCCTGTACTCTCTTTTTGATTAGCGGTGTTAATAAAAAAACGATTGCAGCCATTCTCGGTACCACAGGCGGAGTTTTGGCTGCAGGTATTATTGCTTTTATCTTTGGTTCTTTAACCAAACTTTCAGGGTTAGGTGAGGAGGAAGCCCAGATGCTGGCTTTTATTTCTCACGGAAACGGTTTTGATTTCCCCGGCTTGCTGTTTGCCGGTATTATTATTGGTTCCTTGGGGGCGGTTATGGACGTGGGAATGTCCATTTCTTCCGCTCTCTATGAAATGGAACAAATTAAGCCTGAAATTTCAACCAGAGAATTATTAAGTGCCGGTATGAATGTTGGAAGGGATATTATGGGAACTATGTCCAATACCCTGATTTTAGCTTACACGGGAGCGTCCCTGCCCTTACTTCTATTATTTATGGCCAACGCTATTCCGGTAGAGCAATTTCTCAATTGGGATATGATATCTTCCGAGGTTGTCAGGACTTTGGCCGGAAGTATCGGACTTATTTTGACTATTCCTTTGACTACTTTGGTTTCGGCCGTTCTTAGGAATAGAAAAGGAACCACACGCGATAATCAGGAGACTGTTTATTAGATAAAAAGGCCGTACCTGTGTTTTTTCTTCCTACTAAGCAATCCCGGCAAGCCTTAAGCTAAACCCAATAAACGGGCAGATTGCGCTACCGCAAAGCATATCAGAAAGGCAATAACGGTTGGGATCAAGAATGCAAATAAAGACCATTTTTTGCTGCCGGTTTCTTTGAGGGTGGTTAACAAAGTTGTGGCACAAGGCCAGTGCAAAAGTGAAAAGAGCATGGTGCAGAGTGCAGTAAGCCAAGTCCAGCCGTTGGAAACTAAGAGAGTTTGCAGATCGGCCAGATTTTCCAGCTCTATCATATAAGAGGATGACAGGTAACCCATAATAAGGATGGGAAAGACGATCTCATTGGCCGGCAGCCCCAGAATAAAAGCCAGGAGGATAAAACCGTCCAAACCGATGACAAAGGCCAGCGGATCAAGGAAGTTGGCGATGTGAGCCAAAAGACTCATTTCCCCTACGTAAACGTTTCCCACCAGCCAAATGATTGCCCCGGCAGGGGCCGCGACCACAACGGCACGCCTGAGAACAAAAACTGTTCTGTCTATAAATGAGCGGTAAAGAATTGAACCTATTTTGGGCTTGCGGTATGGTGGAAGTTCCAGCACCAGGGAAGAGGCTTCTCCTTTGAGCAAGGTATGTGAAAGTACCCAGGAGACAACAAAAGTAACAGCGATTCCTAAGAGAATCATGCCGGTAATTATTCCCGCGATGGCTGCCGATTGCAAATGCAGGGGTAAGGTCCCGGCACCAAAGATCATACCGATAGCGATTAAAGCTGGGAATCTGCCGTTGCAAGGAACGAAGTTGTTGGTGAGAATAGCGATCAGTCGTTCCCGAGGCGAATCAATGATGCGACAGGATGTCACTCCGGCGGCATTGCAACCGAAACCCATACACATGGTAAGGCTTTGTTTGCCGCAAGCTTTGGCCTTCTTGAAAAGACTGTCCAGATTAAACGATACTCTGGGCAGATAACCCAAATCTTCTAACAAGGTAAACAGGGGAAAAAATATAGCCATAGGAGGCAACATAACCGATACTACCCAGGCCAGGCTTCTGTATGCACCTAAAATTAGAACCCCATGCAGCCAGTCCGGAGCCCCCAGGTGAATAAAAATTCCTGTCAGGATATCCTGAAAACGAAAAAATATATCGGAAAGAACAGCTGAAGGCACATTGGCTCCGCTTATTGTTAACCAGAGGATACATGCCAAGGTCAAAAGCATTATCGGATATCCTGTTACTCTGGAAGTTAAAATATTGTCGGCTATTTGAGACCAATTAGTTTGATTTTCTTTTTGAAACACATTTTTTTTTACTATGTTTTCTACGTTGGCAAAAATATCGGCAACAATTTGATCGGCATAGTTGTTTCCTTCGGCAAGGCGTTTTTTTTGCACTTCCCTTTTTAAATCGAGCAAAGCGGTATTTCTTATCGTATTGTTCATAATGCTATCCCAACCTCGTCCCTGACAGACGGCCAGCCCTGCAAGTCGAGATACTTGACGATGCTGTTGATCAATTCTTCGTCACTGTCAAGGAAACGCAAGGCCACCCATCTGGGATTTAATAGTTGCTCGCAACCCAAAGAGTGTATTTTGGGTACAAGGTCTGCCAGAGCATTCTCAATTTCCGGAGAATACCGGATTTTTCTGGGCTGTACTTTTTTTAGCCCCAGGGCGATTTGATACACTTCCTCTTTCAATTTTTCAAGTCCTATTCCTTTGCGGGCGGCCGCTGCGACCACTGGCACTCCCAACTCTTTTTCCAGGCCGGAAAAGTCAATAATGATATTTTTTCTTTCAGCCTCGTCGATTAAATTTACACAGACCACAACTTGTGAAGTTATCTCCATTATTTGGAGGGCCAGATTTAAATTTCTTTCCAAAGAAGTGGCGTCTAAAACAACTACGGTTACATCCGGCTGGCCGAAACAGATAAAGTTCCGGGCAATTTCCTCTTCCACGGTATGAGCTAGTAAGGAATATGTTCCGGGAAGGTCAACCAATAAAAATGAATTTTTTTTATAAGTAAATGTACCTTGGGCGTTATCCACCGTTTTTCCCGGCCAATTGCCGGTATGCTGTCTTAAACCGGTTAAGGCATTAAATACGGTGCTTTTGCCGACGTTTGGATTGCCGGCCAAGGCGATTACTTTCTGGTTTTCTTTTGTGCTTATCCCAAAGTGCTCCTTAAGTATTTTTGACCTTGCACCGCTGTCCTCCATTAGAAACCAACTCCCGATATTCTAAATCCTTATTTACTACATAAAAACATTAATTTTGGCCGCATCTTCTTTACGCAAAGCTATAGTTGTTCCTCTAACCGTGTAGGCGATTGGATCGCCGGAAGGCCCTTTGCGTATACATTGAACTGCCGTACCCGGAATAATACCCAAATCCATAACTCTTCGGCGCAAGAGTCCTTCCAAGTGGAGGTCTGCGATGGTACAGGTTGAACCTACCGGCATTTGTGACAAGGTCGTCTGGGATTTTTTGTTCGTTTTTTCTTCATGCTTTTTAATCTCCGCCTTATTTGTTTTGTTTCTGGCTAACACAGGTTAATAAGAAAAGGGCTAGCCTTGGCTAACTTTCCAAATATCTAAAAATATATTACGGGTAATGATAATGCTTTGATACTGGAAGGCCGGACTTGAAAGCTAGTAATTACTGGATAGCAACTTCGCGTTAAGGCTGAAATCCGATTATAGAAATTCTCAGAATATATTGGCAATAAATAAAATCCAGGCTATAATAATTAAAAATTGTTTTAAATTGCATAAAGTGTCACATAAATACATAAAATATAAATTTAATAAACTGTAAGGAGGTCGTTGTGATGGTGGAAAAAAGATGTCCCGTAACCGGCCAGGCCAAAAGTAAAGTTGCAGGTGGCGGCACCAGGAACAAGGATTGGTGGCCCAATCAGTTAAACTTGAACATTCTTCACCAGCATTCCTATTTAAGCAATCCCATGGGTCCGGATTTCAATTATGCTGAAGAATTTAAAAGCTGGATTTGGCCGCGGTCAAACGAGACCTGTACGCCTTAATGACTAATTCCCAAGATTGGTGGCCGGCAGATTACGGCCATTATGGTCCTCTTTTCATTCGCATGGCTTGGCATAGTGCCGGAACATACCGAATAACTGACGGTCGCGGCGGGGGCGGCAGCGGAAGTCAACGCTTTGCTCCTCTTAATAGCTGGCCAGATAACGTGAATTTGGATAAGGCTCGGCGCCTCCTTTGGCCTATCAAAAAGAAGTATGGAAGAAAAATCTCTTGGGCGGACCTTATGATTTTAGCCGGCAATTGCGCTTTAGAATCCATGGGGGTCAAAACTATTGGTTTTGCCGGCGGTCGTGTAGATATCTGGGAACCTGAAGAGGATATTTATTGGGGCTCTGAAGAGGAATGGCTGGGAGACCAACGCTATTCCGGAGACCGGGAGCTGGAGAATCCCTTAGCAGCCGTTCAAATGGGCTTAATTTACGTGAACCCCGAAGGTCCTAATGGCAACCCCGATCCTGTGGCTTCCGCGCGCGATGTTCGGGCTACATTCGCCCGCATGGCCATGAACGATGAAGAAACAGTGGCCCTCATAGCCGGAGGCCATACCTTTGGCAAAGCCCACGGTGCCGGTCCTGCTTCCCATGTAGGCCCTGAGCCGGAAGCGGCCGAACTGGAGGAGCAAGGACTTGGTTGGAAAAGCACTTTCCGCAGCGGCAAAGGGCCTGATACTATTACCAGTGGAATAGAAGGAGCCTGGAAACCAAATCCCACCCGCTGGGATATGGGATATCTTAAAGTTCTATTTAAATATGAATGGGAACTTGTTAAAAGCCCGGCCGGTGCTTATCAATGGCTGGCTAAAGATGTAGATGATGAGGATATGGTGGTGGACGCCCATGACCCGTCCAAAAAGCATCGCCCCATGATGACTACCGCCGACCTCGCTCTGCGCTATGACCCCAAATTCTCCGCCATTGCTCGTCGTTACTTAGAGAATCCGGATGAATTCGCTGATGCTTTTGCTCGAGCCTGGTTCAAATTAACCCATCGGGATATGGGACCACGTTCCCGTTATCTAGGTCCGGAAGTTCCTGAAGAAGAATTTATTTGGCAAGACCCCATACCTCCTGTAGACCATGAATTAATCGATGAAAAAGATATTGCTGAACTAAAAGCTAAAATCCTCTCCTCCGGGCTTACCGTCTCCCAATTGGTAGCCACCGCCTGGGCTTCCGCTTCGACCTTCCGCGGTTCCGATAAACGAGGCGGCGCCAACGGAGCCCGTATTCGCCTGGCACCGCAAAAGGATTGGGAAGTTAATGAACCTGCTAAACTGGCTCAAGTTTTGGCAGTTTTGGGTCCCATATCCCGATGGGTTAATTTGAACCAGGCTCGAGCAAAAGCATCAGCGAATT
>JAAYII010000060.1 GCA_012523535.1 Peptococcaceae bacterium | reverse complement strand
GAATAAAGCTGCCCTTGACATTTTTGATCTTGCCGATTTGAAAAGTGTATTCCGTTTTCCCATAAGATGTATAATCGATGATTGGCGAGAAAAATTATATTTGAAGGAACAAGAAGAACGGTTGAAATGGGAACTGAATATTGAAAAAGAAGGGGAGGATTACTGCTACGAACTCGATGTTTCAAATTTGACGGACCGTAAAAATAACCTTATCGGAAGGTTGGCAGTCCTTTATGATATTACAGAACGAAAGCGTTCCGAGGAAATTCTGGCTTATACAGCAAATCATGATTCTCTAACCGGCTTGGTAAACAGGCAATATTTCAAATCATTGGCGGAGATAATTTTGGAAGGGGCCAGGAATTCTGCCCAAATTATCGCTCTACTCTATATTGATTTAGACAATTTTAAAAGTATAAATGATCGTTATGGCCATGAAGTAGGTGATATTTTATTACAGGATACTGCCCGCAAGCTTCAAAAAGCAATTAAAGATGACGATATTGCAGCAAGAATCGGGGGAGACGAATTTATTATTCTTCTCAGGGGGTTGAATGCGGAAAAAGACGCTATTTCGCATACCGAAAAGATTTTGGCCTTAATCAGAGAGCCTGTTAGAGTAAAAGGAACAAATTTATCTATAACTCTTAGCATAGGCTTAAGCTATTTTCCCAGTGATTCGCAAGAACTTGACGATTTGCTTAAAAAAGCGGACTTGTCTATGTACTGGGTTAAGAACAACGGAAGAAATAATTACAAAGAATATAAAAATATCGAAACTTCGAGAGGTGAATTATGAAGATTCTTTATTATGATTGTTTCAGTGGAATTAGCGGTGATATGAACTTGGGAGCTTTGGTTGATCTGGGAGTTGATCGGAAATACCTGCAGGATCAATTAAATAAACTTAACATAGATGTCGATTTTGAACTTTGTTTTCGCCGGGAAACGAGAAAAGGTATAACCGGAACACGCGTAGAGATTAAAATTGACGAGAAAAATAAGAAAGAAAATAATGAAATTAGTAATGTAAATATTCATGACGATATTCATAATAAAAATAATGACAATTTATATCATCACAAGCATGAGTTTAATAAAGATTTTTTACATGACAAAATACATGATAATTCGCATGAATTAATGCATAGGTTTGCTCGCAATTTGCCGTCCATTAAAAAGATAATTAGCGAAAGCGATTTAAGTCCAGCAGTCAAGAGCAGGAGTTTAAGTATGTTTGAGATGTTAGCTCAAGCGGAGGGAAGGGTCCACGGAATAAGCAAGGATGAGGTTCATTTCCACGAAGTGGGAGCTTTCGATGCCATTTTGGATATTGTTGGGGCTGCTGTCTGTCTCGAATATTTGCAGGTAGATAAAATTTTATCTTCTAGTGTAGAGCTAGGAGGCGGTTTTGTTTCTTGCGCTCACGGTATACTTCCTGTACCGGCGCCGGCGGTAGTTCAATTGCTGCAGGGAGTTCCGGTAAAAAGCGGAATTGTAAAGTTTGAAACCACAACTCCTACCGGGGCGGTTATTCTGGCGGCCAATGTTCAAGAATTTACAGATTGTCCCCAATTTATGATTGAAAAAGTCGGTTATGGTATAGGGAAAAGGGATTTGGAGATCCCTAATGTCTTGCGGGTCTATCTGGGGT
>JAAYII010000059.1 GCA_012523535.1 Peptococcaceae bacterium | reverse complement strand
CTTGAGAAAGCGTAGGTCATAATGAATATAAAGACGGAAATGGGAAGAGCTTTGTATTCAAAGAAGTCCTTGAAATTAAAGCTGAATTCCGGCCAACGTCTTCCGCTTTTAGGCGCTTGCGGCACCGTTGTTTCCGAAATGCGGGCCAGCAGGGCGCTCAGGATGCTAATCACAGCCAGCAGGACACAAAGCATAAACAAAATGGTAAAGTTGGCATGAATAATTAGGTAGGAGCCTATAAAGGGACCGAGGCCCATGGCCAGGGTCATACTCATGGAAAAGTAGCTGATTCCTTCTCCCCGGCGTTCGGCGGGAATGACATTAACCACGGCTACGGCCAAAACATTTACCACAACTCCAAATGCCGCTCCGTGCCAAAAACGGATAATTAAAAAAGCGACCAGGCTTCGGGCCGGGAAATATAAGAGCATGATGAGCAAAAATAAAATCAGCCCGGCGAATAGGGTCCTTTTCCTTCCCCATGTTTCCAGATATCTTCCTGCCAGCATACGGCCCAAGATTTCGCCGATAATGAAAATACCGGCCACAAGCCCCGCCATGCTTTGAGGAGCGGCGAATTCTTCCACGGCGTAAATAGCTAAAGTTGTGAGTAAAAGATGCAGGATAAAAAAAACAAAAAAATTGGTTAAAAAGAAAATTATAAAATCCTTAGTCCATAGTTTCGGTTTTGTAGTTGGCATAGTATTACTCCGATTCTAGAATGATTAATAGTTGGCATTAAAGAGTTGGCAATAATCTTGTAAATAATTAAAGAATTCACAGTTGGGCAATGGTTGCGGCTAATAAGTATTTTACAATAAATAATAAGACTTGCGAAAGCCTAAACTTTATAAGTCTGATGAAAGTAAAACCCGGTTAAATAGGAGCAAATTTCATAATTTAACGGGGGCGGTTGTCGGTGGTAACAAATGTTACCGCGATTAATAGAAAATAGTTTTAATATTAAATTGTAAAATATAAGAAATTGTAAAATAATATTGTTAATACAATTTTCTCTAGGAGGAATAGTTATGAAAGCGAAAGTAGATCAAGACATATGCATCGGTTGCGGACTTTGCGAATCCATTTGCCCCGAGATTTTTTCTCTGAATGATGACGGCGTGGCCCAGGCGGTAGAGGAGGAAATAGGGGAGGATTTGCTGGAAAGTGCCACCGAGGCCCGGGATTCCTGTCCCGTGGAATGCATAAATATTGAATAGTCCCATCAATACCGGTTTTTTTGCAGCTCATCTTCCAGCCATAAATGCATTAATTTGGCTTCCAGCATGTTGCTGGCCAAAAACTCCGAAATAAATTGCTCCCGGTTCTTGCCCTCCTGCTCCAATTGATTGATGAACCGGGTATAGCCTTGATGGGATTTTTTCTCGATTTTACTGTAAGTTTCCAGCAAATTTTTGGTACCGCGCAAGTTTAGGGTAATGCCGAGCATTTTTCCCAGAATGTCTCCCGTTTCCATAATCAAGGAGGGTTTGGCCCCCAAGTTCCTGATAACGTTTTGCAGTTTGTTGATATGTTCGATTTCAATCTCCATAAACCGGCGGAAGGTTCTCCTGATTTCCTTTTCCTTAAAATCCGAATAATCTTTATACATTCCCAGGTGTCCGTGTTCTAAAGTCAATATTTTATTCAATTCTTTAATTAATGTTTTATCACCCAAAGGATATTCTCCTTTCCTCAGGATATTATCCGAAGATATTTCCTTATCGATTACAAATTTATTTTTTGCATTCTGAGGATAGTTAAACCCTTATTGTCATTGCGGAGGTGTAAAAAAATGGCCCAGCAGTTTATCAAAAACATAGATCATGCCAAGGTTTTGGAATTGGAATCCCTGGTGGAATACCAAAAAGGTCAAGTGGTAAGCAGAACACTGGCCCAGGGTAAGCCCTTAAGCATTACCTTATTTGCCTTCGATGAGGGCGAGGAAATCAGTTCCCATTCTGCAGGCGGCGATGCCATGGTCTACATTCTGGACGGGGAAGCGGAAATTACTATCGGGGAGGAAAAATTCAAGCTTACAAAAGGGGAAACAATAGTTATGCCGGCGGGTATTCCCCATGCCTTATTGGCCCTGAAAAAATTCAAAATGCTCTTGATTGTGGTTTTCAATCTGCAGGGGTAATGCCGGACTAAGATTAATTTGCAGGCAGAAAGCATTTATTTGCAGGTAGAAAGAACTTAATTTGTTGGCGTAAAGCTCTTTTTGCAGGCAAAAAACGTTTATTTATTTAAAAGATTTTTGCTTTAAAGATTTTCACTTTAAAGATTTTTACTTTTCGGCGCTAACGGATTGGCGCCAACGG
>JAAYII010000005.1 GCA_012523535.1 Peptococcaceae bacterium | reverse complement strand
TTCTACCCTCATTCTGCCCCAAACCCACCAACTCCGCAACTAAAGCCTGGATCCTTTTTTCCTTAATGGACTTGATAAGTTCTTCTCCCTGCGGCAGGATCCTCAATCTGACCACCCTGCGGTCCTTTTTCTCCCGGGCCCTTTCCGCATAACCCGCTTTTTCCAGCTTATCCGCCAAATCTGTAGCCGTACTGCAGGCTGAAGATATTTCCCTGCACAGCTCGCCCATTGTTAACTGTCCCTTGGTATAAATAATATCCAGGACTTCCAACTGCTGGCGGGAAACACCCGTTTCTTCAGCAAATTGATTTTTTTGCCTAAGAGTAAACGCACTTATTTTTTGGAATAAATCATCCAATCTGCCCGCTAACTCTCTCTCCCCTGACATGATATCCCCCACTCTCCACCAAATTAATCAAAAAGATTGATTGAGCTTGGCGATTTTGTTCCCGGCTCAGGCTCAGGCTCCGGCTGCTCCACTCCCGGACCTGTCGAACCGCCGATCAGGTCGGCCCTAAACCTGAGATTATCCAAACTAATGCCTTGATAGGTATTAATATCATGGCCTTCAATCCTAATTTTCACAATCTCCACAGTCGGAAACTGGCACAAAGTATTGACCAATCCGTATAAAGTAGTTTCAGGATGCACATTGCTGTAAGGTTGGAGAAATTCGCCGCTTAAATCGACAATAGCCACACCGTTTTTAATATTAATGCTGCGCAAGGCGGTCCGGGGATCCACTGCCGGGTAAATATCAGCCATCTCGCCCCGCGGTCCCATCAGCCATTGGCATACCGTTTCTTTGGCCAAGCTTAAAGTTCTGGGAATGGTCCTGTTTATTTCAATTAAATATCTGCCCTCCTTATCGGCAAAATACAACTTGATAGTGCTTTCACCCTGCTGCTGCTCAGCTATGACCGGAGTAGCATCACTAATATCATCGGTATAATTATTCTGCGTTCTGTCCAAAATCTGAGCCAACGGACCTTTGCTGCTACCGTCTTTCAAAACACTGTCCAAGGCGTTGCAACCGACCAGGGCAACTATGATCACCAGATAAATTAAGAAAGTAAGCAGCAACCCTCTTCTTCGCATATTCGTTCTCCTTTCCTTAATTTTGGTTTTCTAAAGAACTAATATGCTTGACTCTTTCAAAATAGAATACTTCACTTAAAAAATCTTTCGAAGAAGAAGCAGAATTGCTGTTTGCGCTCCAGTTTCTCGGCAGCCGTATCCAACTTTACGGCTTCCTTGCCGTCAACCGGGACATCGGTAGCCTCTTCCACATTGACAAAGCAAATCGGCGGGAACAGAATACACCACCAGTTGGCTCCATGGCCCCGGCCGATCTTAATTGTCACCGCTTCATAATTCCCCCCGGGAAGAACAATATTCCCGTAGGACTTGGCCGGGAAAGGAAAAACACCGTACTCCAAAGACACAGGATAATCAAAGCCCCATTCCCGCACAACTCTTTTGGCAATGTTCAGCAATTCATCATCCATACTCTTTAGGATCTCCCTGGACTCGGCAAGGGAAGCGGAACGGGCCAGCTTGGGGGATACCTCTTTGAGTATTTCATCCCGTACGGCATATTTTAAAAGCTGATCCCTCTCGCTATCCGAATTGGCGACAACATGAAAACGGATTAAATTGTCCGGCCTGTAACTGTTTTGTACTGCCTCCCGGGCCTCTTGCCTTTCCCCATAAGCTACCGCTCTATGGCTAATTGTTTCGGTCGGTCCCCATCCCAGGAAACCCACCGCCAACAATAAACAGATCAGAATATAACTTATAATATGACTAATCCTTTTTTTCATTAATTTAGCTCTCATTTTAAATTTAGCCTTCATTTTAAATTTAGTTCTCATTTTAGCCCTCCATTGTTTGCCTTAAATGTAGCGGAAACATCTTCTTGTTCCCTTGTTCTCAAAATCCTTTTACAGAGATTATTTCCCCTAAAGCTGCCGTTTATTCCCCGATGTTACGTATATTTGCAGCAGATTCTCAATATGATTTTTAAGAATAGGCTTCAGTACAGGTGGAGGACCGCTTAAGAACGGAGGGCCACATGCTTCTTTATTTAAGTACCATCGCGGGGCTGGCCACACCCATAGGATGCCTGATAGTCCTATTGCTTGGCCAACCCTCGGAAAAACTGTTCGCTTCTCTCTTAGCCGGGGCCGGAGGCGTAATGCTGGCGGTAATCAGCCTGGACCTGATTCCCGCCGCTTTAAGCTATCACCTCCCCTTGCAATTCCTCTTGGGCTTTTTCCTGGGAATAATCTTCATGTCCTTATCGGAAAAAATGCTCCAGCACCGTTACCAAGGCTCCCGCACCAACCGCCGCACCCGGCTTAAAATGGTGGGCTTACTGATCGCATCGGGCATCGCCTTGCACGATATACCCGAAGGCATGGCCATTGCCGTAGGACAGGAAGCCACCGGCCAACTGGGCATGATTATAGCGGTAGGCATTACCCTCCATAACCTGCCGGAAGGCATGGCCACCGCCACGCCGCTACTTATGGCCGGTATTCGCAAGACAAAAATATTGGCCCTGAACCTGGCCATAGCTTTCTTTACCCCTTTGGGAGCAATACTGGGCAAACTGGCCATAGACCTGGTTCATAACTCCCTTTGCCTGTTATTGTCCCTGGCTGCGGGAGCCATGACCTTCCTGGTCCTGACCGAACTTATTCCTTTAGCAAAAGAAAACCACCCCAGGCAAGCCCTGATGGGTGGTTTATGCGGATATATATTCTTTGTATTCCTATCCTTATTTTTATAACGTTCAGACCGCTTTTGTTCTTTTTATGTAATGCTTAGTCACTTTAATTCCTGGGCGGCATATTGCCCCATAACCTCATATCCTTCTTTATTGGGGTATTTGCCGTCCACCGTATATTGAGACAGAATCTTACCCTGCTCATCAAACAGTACGGTTTTAAAATCAAGCACCTGCAAGTTTTCCTGTTGGGCAAAGGCCGTCTCCCATTCCACATATTGCTTGTGCAGCTCTTCAGTGCCGGGATAAGGAAGAGGTAAAACCAGTATGGGCTTAATATTGTTGGCCTTGGCTTTTTCCACCATGGCTTCCAAATTCTTCTGAAAGACCTCCAAACTAATTCCCCTGATGGCATCTCCCACCCCGGCAAAAATTACCACCCTGCCCGGGGCCTGACTTACAACATCCCGATCGAAACGCTCCAACAGGTCATCCGAATTCTGGTGAACCAAGCCGGCATTAATCACTTCAACCTTCAGGATATCGGCCATGACTTGCGGCCAAGAATCTTTTTGTTCTCCAGGATATCCATAGGTGTATGAATCGCCAATACAAACAATTTTAGTGTTAGCAAGCTCATTGCCAGCTCCCTCACCGGAATCGCCGCCTGGAGACTCTTGATTATTTAAAGAGGAGCCGTTAGGCAAAGTATTCCCTCCCACCGGCTCGCTCCCATTTCCAAACCAGACTTCAAATGCGCCCAATGCTAAAACAATTACAGCCAGCAAAACCGAAAGCTGTATTACTCTAACCTGCAAACGGTAAGTACGCACCGGTTATACCCCCTTCGCTTAAGGTTTTCTACATCTTTCGTTCAATTCCTCCCTTTCTCCTCAAAAAGTAAAGAAAAGAGAAAAAAATACTGAAGCGGGCAAAAAAGCACTTCAGCTCTTACGCAAGCATACCTTGATACATAAGGAGGTGCCAAAAAAATGGATTATATTATTAAAGCGCGTGAGCTGGGCGAAGCTCTTCTCAAAACCCCGGAGCTCCAAAAACTAAAGGAAGCTGAGGCCGAAATCAGAAAAGATCCCCAAGCCAGCAAGGCTTTTGATGAATACCAGCAAAAAGAAAGCAGCCTGATCGCGGCCCAAATGTTGAGCAAAGTGCCACCGGAAAAAGAATCCTTAGCCTTAATCGATCTAAAAATGCGTCTTATAAATAGATATCAGTCCATTCGCAACTTTTTTAACGTCCAACAGGATTTTGAACGACTTATGGCTTCCGTTAACCTGATTATAACCACCACGATTTTTGGAACGCCGAATTTGGACCAACTGCCCTTTCCCCAAGAACTGAAAGACATGGCCCAAAAACTGCTCCATAACCTCGGCGGCGGCCAAGAAGGTCCCACCATGCAAATTCCGGAAGGCTTCAAATTGCCTGAAGGCCTGGATTTAAACAAATTCATCAAGTAAAACTTCTTTAAGTTTAAGTAAACTTCTTTAAGTAAAACCGATAAATAAGACTAACAAATTATTTCAAGAATTATCAAAAAAATTTTAATAATTATATATAATGATTAATCTTATGCCGGCATAAATATAAACGGAGGGGGAAAAGAGTTTGTATTGGGAAAAGAATTTTAGTGACAACCAGGCAACGGCCATCGGATTGAACAATACAGCCGCTGATAATTCTTTTCCCCCTTATTCCGTTCCTTTTACAGTCTCATTGTTAATTTCCGGAAGCCTTTTTAACGATAACAACAGCCCGGCTTCCTCTTTAATCATACCCCTGCTGCGCAGGGAGATTCCCTTCGGCTACTTCATCATTATTCTTCTGGATTTCATCACCGCTTTAGTAGTCAAATGGTCCTACTTGCCTTATTCCTACAGCATTCTGCCCGGTTCCTGGAATACTGCCCTTCCCTCCTTGCAGGAAATAAGGGGGATTTACAGGGCGCCGAATGAATCTACCCCTTTTCTGCCGACTAAGGGCATAAACTTCAATATATCTTTCAGCTCCACCTTTCTTCCTTCCGGCCGGACCGGAACTTTATACATTATCGAATTGACAGAGATTAAAAAAATACCGGGATTTGTTGTTCCTATAGCCGCCCTGGTTTTGTATCTGATTTTAAGGGCAAAAAAATAGGAGGCCGCACATTATCAAAATGGTCGGCCTCCTTCCGGAATAAAGCCTATTTAAATTAATCGGTTATTTCACCTACCACATACCCCTTCTGCTGATATATTTCCACAAGCCGGCTATAGGGGACCTTATCGACCAATCTGATAACAGCCTTCTTCTTGGAAGCCAAAGGAGAAGCCACTAAAGCCGGATGAAAGTCCAAGCCCGTACAATAAATATAAGCACCGACAAGTTTTTCTCCCCAGCTGGCCGCATCATAAAAATTGCCGCCTTACCTCTAAGTAAAGCGGCTTTAATAATTTAAGAGCAAGAGTAAATGATTGGGAGCAGAATGATATTTAGCTGACTCCGGAACTATCCGTTTTATCCGTCTTGTCCGTCTTATCCGTCTTATCCGTTTTCGCCGTGCCGGCTGTGTCGGTTGTTCCCATAGCATAACTGGCGCTGCTTTCCACTATGCTGCCACCGGCAGCCTGCTCGGACCCGGTCGGCGAGCCGGAAGACTTTGGAGTCGAGGCATCAATGGTTTTACCCGGCATGGCCGGTGAACTGTAAACCGGCGTTTGGGATTGAGTTTGACTTTGAGGCTGAGGCTGTGATTGAAATTGGGGCTGGGCTTGAGGAGTTTGGGGCTGGGCTTGGGGGTAGGTTTGTGGTTGAGGCTGGAATTGAGGCTGGGGATGGACCGGAGGTCTTTGGTAAATCGGGCGGTTCCCCTGGTAATATCCCGGTGAAAACGGATTTGCGGGCCTGTATCCGCTTTGGGGGGCCATAGTCGGATTATACCTGCCTTGAGCCGTGGCGGCAGGTCTATAGCCACCCTGCGGAGCCGAGGCAGGGTTATAGCCTGCTTGCGGGGGTACAGCCTGGCCTGCATAGGCCGCCGACTGATTATAATATCCTCCCTGATATCCCGGAGCTTGGTAGCCCCCCTGAGCTCCCGGAGTTTGGTAGCCTCCCTGGGCCCCCGGAGCTTGGTAGCCTCCCTGGGTCCCCGGAGCTTGATATGCCGCCGGCGCCTGATATTGCGGTTGCTGGGTATATCCCGGAGAGTTTTCATTGCTTCCGCCTATACGATTGCCGATAAAACCTTTAACCCTACCCCACAACTCACCGCCCACTTTCTTGACCGGTTCCAAACCGCCGCCGAATAACCCCTCTTTAACTTTCATCACAATCGGGCCCTGGGGGCTCTGCATAATACTTTGCGGACTTTCCAAGGAGACAATTACCTTGTCGTAATGGACAAGGGGTACCGGGCTTCTGAAACTGGTCTGGTACATACCGTTGACCACAGGTTTTAAAGTACCGGCATAAAAACCGTTCTGCCCTTTGGCATCCACCAGGTAAGCCGCATAGACGGCAGGATAGCTGCTGACGGTATGCGGTGGGGGCAAATGGGCTATTACGGAAAATGTATTGTCCAACCCGATCGAAGCCATACCGTTTCCGGAAAACCCATCCACCGGCACAAGATTTAAATGACGCGGTCCCATGGGAGCCGAATAACTGCAGAGCCTGGCCAGCAGACCTCCTTGTCCTTTCTTATGTCCAAACATAATTTTCCCTCCTATGTTCAGCAAACAGGAATTTTACTAAGACATAATATGAGGCGGGAAGATGAAGTGTTACTTCATCCTCCCGCCTGCGGAGTTCTGAAGTCCGTCCCTTTGTCTTTACACACAAAACCTGTGGTTGCCTATACTGCGGACAACACTGCGGGTTCTGATCCAGGAATCAGTCGCCAGTTTGGGATTGTAATAGAAAAGAGCTCCATTGGTAGGATCAGCACCCTCCAAAGCCGCCAAAGCTGCCTGATAGGCTACGCTGTCGGGCTTCAATTCAAATTGCCCGTCTCTGACAGCAGTGAACTGCCCGGCTTGATAAATCACTTCCTTGACAGTTCCAGGGAAATGCGGACTTTCCACTCTGTTCAGAACTACTGCACCTACGGCCACCTGGCCTTCAAAACATTCGCCCCTGGCTTCGGCATAAATTATCCTGGCCAGAAGCTCCAAATCCTCACTCATTATGTCCACGCCACTGCGAGAGAGGTTGCCGGTTTTTTCATCAGTTGGAACTCTGTTTCTTGCTTTTGCTGTTTGCCTCTGATTCGCAATTTGCTCCGGATTTGCGTCTTGTTTTTGATTTTCGGCTTGTTCTTGCTTATCAGCTTTTTCTATATTTTCAATTTGTTTTTGCTTTTCAACTTGTTCTTGACTTGCAATTTGCTCCGGATTGTTTGTTACCTTTTGGACAACAAACGCGACTTCATTGCTCTCAAAATCTTTTACTCCGATTGCATTTTTCAATAACGGGATTTCCCTGATTTTTGTATGGATAATTAGACGGAAACTATTTATCTCGTCTTTCAAGCATTCCTGTAAACATTCCTGCCATACTGCCACCTTGCGGTAGAGATTGCTATTGGGAAATATTGTAGCCGCAGAAACATTCTGAACAGAAGAACCTAAGATGATAACCGTAGCCATAAGCAGCGCTATGACTTTACGGCATCGTCGGCTTTCCAAAAAAAATCACCCCTTGAGAATATAGATACTTTCCTATACTTTCCCAAAAGGGTGAAATTTATACATTGCTTGTACTTTTTATCTTAAATGAACTGCTTCCACCGAACTACTTCGGCTACTCCGCCGTGGTCCGAGCCACCGCAATCCCGCCGCCGAAGTCCAATCCGGCCACATCTTTAATTCCAGGATGAATAACCAGCCAATACTCGCTATTCGCTTTTAGCTGCTCCCGGGGTATAACTTGCATTTTATTCCGGTCGGAATAAACAAACTCACAAATTACTCTTGTCC
>JAAYII010000058.1 GCA_012523535.1 Peptococcaceae bacterium | reverse complement strand
CGTTCTGGAAGCTTTGCGCCAAGGCTTGCAGCAGGAAGAATCAGAAACAGGTCGAGCCATTTTGGAACAGATTTTGGAAAATAATGAGACAGCGCGCTGTGAAAAAATGGCCATTTGCCAAGATACTGGTATGGCAGTTTTGTTTGTTGAACTAGGTCAAGATGTACGGATTGTAGGCGGGGATTTCAACGAAGCTGTAAACCAGGGAGTGAGAGAAGCTTATATAGAAGGGTATTTGCGTAAATCCTTGGTTTCGGACCCCATTTTTGATCGCAAAAATACCGGAGATAATACTCCTGCCGTTATTCACCTGGAATTAGTACCGGGAGAAAACATAAAATTTCTTGTTACCGGCAAAGGTTTTGGCAGTGAAAATATGAGTCGCTTAAAAATGATGACGCCGGCTGAGGGTGAAGAAGGGGTAAAAAAATTTGTTTTGGAGACAGTAAAATTAGCAGGCCCCAACCCTTGTCCACCGATAATAGTTGGTGTCGGCATAGGAGGAACGATAGAAAAAGCGGCTCAGATTGCCAAAAAAGCCACTCTTCGCCAGATAGGCCAGCATAACCCGGATCCCCGTTATGCCAAAATGGAAAAAGACTTACTGGTAGAGATTAATAAACTGGGCATAGGCCCGGGCGGTTTAGGAGGCCGAATTACGGCCTTAGCGGTGAATATCGATTATTTTCCGGCTCATATTGCCGGTACAGCCGTTGTTGTTAATATCTGTTGTCATGCAGCCCGGCATGCGGAAGCCGAAATATAAATTTAAGGAGGCTTTTTTATGCCTGATCTCTATAAAAGGGTAATTATGCCACTTACCGACGAACAGATTGAGAACCTGAATTGTGGTGACAACGTTTTAATCAGCGGAGTAATCTACTCGGCAAGGGATACAGTTCATCAGCGTTTGGTCAAGCTTTTGGAGGAGGGAAAAGAACTCCCGGTGGATCTTAGAGGACAAACCATTTACTATGTTGGACCTGCCCCGGCTAGACCGGGGCAAGTCTGCGGGTCTGCCGGGCCGACTACAAGTTCCCGCATGGACATTTATACGCCACAGCTGTTGGACTTTGGACTCAAAGGTATGATCGGCAAGGGAAAAAGATCGGAAGCCGTGATTGAAGCCATGATCAGGAATAAAGCAGTTTATTTTGCCGCTACCGGCGGAGCTGCAGCTGTTATTGCCAAGAGTATTAAAGCAGTGGAAATGATTGCTTATGAAGATTTAGGGGCCGAAGCCCTGCAAAAAATGACTGTGGAGGATTTCCCGGCAGTAGTGGTTATTGACTGCAAAGGCCGCAATCTTTACGAATCAGGACCGCGTAAGTACGCTTTATAAAAACTTTTGAGCCGTTCCCAAACGTATGGAAACGGCTCAGGCATTAATAAATTGTGTAACAAAAAGTTATTTGATAATTAACCTTGCGGCTTTTTCATATTCTTCTTCATAACTAAGCGGTAAACGGGCTACACCTGATTTGACCGCCGCTTGGGCTACTGCTGCCGCAACTCTTGGTCCCACATTCTTGTCAAAGGATCTGGGCAGAAGATTGTCTTCGTTTAACTCGCTATCTTTAATGACCTCGGCAATGGCTTGGGCGGCGGCTATTTTCATCTCGTCATTGATTTCTTTTGCTCTTACATCCAAAGCTCCTCGAAAAATGCCGGGGAAAGCCAGCACATTATTGACCTGGTTAGGGAAATCGGAGCGTCCGGTACCTACAATTCTGGCTCCTGCCGCTTTAGCTTCTTCAGGGAAAATCTCGGGAATGGGATTGGCCAGGGCAAAAACCAAAGGTTCTTTATTCATTGATTGAATCATTTCTTTGGTTACAGTTCCGGGTGCAGAAACACCGATGAAAATATCTTTTCCAGCCAATACTTCCTGCAAAGAACCTTTTTCATTTCTAATATTGGTTTCTTTAGCAATAAGCAGTTTTTCCGAGTTCATGCCGACGGATCGTCCTTGGTAAATCGCTCCTTGAGTATCGCAAAGGACTATATTTTTTACCCCGAACTTATTAAGCAACCTGGTAATGCTAACGCCAGCTGCGCCTGCTCCGTTTACTACTATTTCTACTTCGGCAAATTTTTTATTGACAATTTTAAGAGCATTAATAATGGCCGCCAATACTACAACAGCAGTCCCATGTTGATCATCATGAAATATGGGGATATCCAGATTCTGTTTAAGCCGGCGTTCAATCTCAAAACAACGGGGTGCACTGATGTCTTCCAGACTGAAACCACCGAAGGCTGGGGCTAGCTTGGTTATGATATTGACAATTTCGTCCGTGTCTTTAGTATTTAAACATAAAGGCACAGCATCAACCGCTCCGAATTCTTTAAAAAGTATACATTTTCCTTCCATAACCGGTAAAGAAGCTTCAGGCCCGATATCACCAAGGCCCAAAACTGCCGTACCATCGGAGACTACTGCTATGTAGTTGGATTTAATAGTGTAATCATAAACCAGAGATTTATCCTGATGGATATATCTGCAGGGTTCGGCAACCCCAGGTGTATAACCTATAGATAAATCATCCTTGGTTTTTAAAGGTATTTTGCTTATTATCTCCAGTTTGCCCGCTTTTTCCTTATGTATTCTCAATGCTTCTCGGTTATAATCCATCATGGATCATCTCCTAATTATTTATTAAGCATGTTAATTCTAGTATATAATTCTTATGTTGATATAAAAAAAACAGGGTTTTATCCCCAATTTTTTATATATAAATTGCCTAGGTTGTAAAATTACTCTTAATTGGTGCGGACGAGAGGACTTGAACCTCCACGAGCGTAAGCCCACTAGTACCTGAAACTAGCGCGTCTGCCAGTTCCGCCACGTCCGCAGTCACAGATAACATTATATTGGAGGATATACTAGTTGTCAACAATAAGTCGATGATTTTACTTTTTAATTCCACAGAAAAATTTAAGCAGGCTTGCAGGGTCCCAAATTTGATATTGAGCTTGTAAAGCCTGGATGTTAAGGGTATTATGTTAGATGATGTTTATTTCAAATGTTAAAACGAGGAAATATAGGAAGGTGTTGAAGTGAAGTTTTTAAAGTCATTATTTGAATGGATTGTAATAATTGTTGTTGCCTTTGTTCTTTCTCTTGTTATTAGAAATTTTGTGATAGATACGAGAATTGTTCCAACCGGTTCGATGCTGCCGACGATTCAACTCGATGATAGATTAATTGTCGATCGGTTGTTTTATAAATTTGATATGATTAATCGGGGTGACATCGTTGTTTTTAAATCAACAAAAGACATGGTTTCCGAGGAGGAAGACCTGGTAAAAAGAGTAATTGGCCTTCCGGGCGAAGAAATTCAGATTAAAAACGGTAAAGTCTTTGTTAACGGCAAAGCGTTGTATGAGCCCTATATTGCGGAGGCTCCAGCCTATGAATATGGACCGGTTACGGTACCGCCTAATTCGTATTTTATGTTGGGAGATAACCGTAACGACAGCAAAGACAGTCATATTTGGGGTTTTGTGGATTCGGATTTGATTTTGGGAAGGGTTTGGATAAGGTATTGGCCTCTGGATAGATTTGGAAAAGTAAATCAAATACCTCCAGATTATTTTTCAGAACAATAAACAAAAGAAGGATTGTGCGATGAAGAACTTATCTGATCTCCGGCTATTAAAAGAAACATTATTATCCCTTAATGGGCTAATTATTTATGAGGATATTCTTCAAGACAAAACTATAAGTGATTTTTGCCGGCTGCTGGCATCAATTACTGCTGAGCACTTGGACAGAAAAGAGATCTGGCAGGCTTATTTTAAATTTTTCCGGGATATGCTCGGTAAAAGTTGGCCAAGCTATATAGTCCGGTGCCTTTTGCATTCCCGGAATATTTTCGCTGAACAGGCTTCCAGCCGAAAATCGAATGGAATAGACCCTATGATACGCCAAAGCGTGTTCTGGGATCTGGCTATTCTACAAAAACTGGCTGCCATTAAGCCCTCACAATTAAAAACTTTAATTGCCACTCGCTTCTCAAACAGCGATGACTATGATGAAGACTGGACGGCAAACTGGCCGGAATGGGATACGGGAAGGGAGATAGCTGAAGGAAAACCCAGTGGCTTTAACGAATTAAAAACCTCGCTCAATGCCCAACAATGGTTGCTGGCTTTTAGGAACCAAATTATCCAAAAATTCTTAAGTGGCGACTCTTGGTCTACTCCTGAAAACTTTCAAATCCTTGCGGATTTTTATCGTCAGGCGGGTTGCGGTATTTTAGCTGAATATGCCGCTTTTAGAGTTAGGGATGAAGGCCCTGTGCTGGAAGGCATAGAAAACCCTGATTCAATAATGATTAACAATCTTTTTTGCCAGGAGAGAGAGCAGGCCATAATTATTAAAAATACCGAGAGTTTTCTTAAAGGATATCCAGCCAACAATATAATCCTTTATGGAAGCCGAGGAACGGGAAAATCATCTCTGGTTAAAGCTTTACTCAATGAATATGTGGCGCAGGGGCTAAGGCTTATCCAACTCAGAAAAAATCAAATTAAGTATTTTCCTGAAATAGCACGCAACCTGGAAAACAGTTGCTTAAAATTTATCTTTTTCATTGATGACCTTTCTTTTAGTGAGGAAGATAATGATTACAGGGATGTTAAGTCCCTATTGGAAGGCGGGATTGCGGCCCGCCCGCAAAACGTTTTGATTTATGTGACTACCAATCGCCGGCATTTTGTAAAAGAAAGCTTTTCCGAACGCTGCAATGATGATGTTCATGCCATGGACAATATAGATGAAAAACTGTCGCTGGCTGATAGATTTGGCATAACTGTGACCTTTTTGTCTCCGGACCAGGAGTCTTATCTTAAAATTGTTGAAGGTCTGGCCCAACAGAGTGGAATTGAGATTGACCAGCAACTGCTCAGGCAAAGGGCCCTTGAATGGGTGATGATGCATAATAGTCGTTCAGGGCGGACGGCCAAGCAGTTTATTGATAGTTTAAAAGCAGAATTGGCTGAAAATATAACTGAAAATGTTTAAAGAGTGGAGAAGAGAGAAATGGATGCCGTTTTTTGGATTATAGCCGGAGTTGTAGGTCTTATGATAGGTCTCTGGTTGGGGATTTTATTGAGCAACTCCAAGATTAAAATCCAAATAGAAAAAAATGAATTATTAGAACAAGAGAACCGGCGGCTCAACAATGAACTTGACGAAGAAAGAGAAAGGCGGGTAGCAGCTACTTTAGAAGCCTCGGAATTGAAGACCAGGATGGAAATGGAAAAGGCTTCTTATCAAGAAAAGCTGCTTTTATTACAACAAGCCAAAGAAGAACTTACAAACGGGTTTAAAGCCATTTCCGCCGAGGCCTTACGTAGCAATAACCAGTCTTTCCTTGAATTAGCCAAAGCTACATTGGAGAAATTTCAGATCCAAGCCGCCGCTGACTTGGAGAAAAGGCAACTATCTATTGACGAGTTGGTTAAGCCTTTAAAGGAGTCTCTAATTAAAGTTGATGCCAAAATTAATGAGTTAGAACAAAAGAGAATTGGTGCCTACGAGGGCTTAATAAAACAGGTACAATTCATGGCCGTTGGTCAGGAAAAATTGCAAAGAGAAACCGCTAAATTGGTTTCAGCCCTTAAGACCCCTACGGTTAGAGGGCGCTGGGGGGAAATCCAACTGCAAAGAGTGGTTGAACTTGCTGGGATGGTAGAATACTGCGATTTTGTCCAGCAGGAACAAGTAGGCGGGGAAAGCGGTTTAAGAAGACCGGATATGATAATTCACCTGCCCGGCCAAAAAATAATTGTAGTTGATTCCAAAACCCCTTTGAATGATTATCTGGAAGCAGTTGAAGCCCCGGACGAAGAGAGCAGAAAAATAAAATTAATGGGGCATGCCAAACAGGTAAAAAATCATATTATCAACTTGGCCAGCAAGAATTACTGGTCGCAGTTTGATTTTACACCTGAGTTTGTGGTGATGTTTTTACCAGGCGAAATGTTTTTCAGTGCCGCATTGCAAATTGATCCCGGGCTGATAGAATTTGGCGCGGAACAAAAGGTGATTATTGCCACTCCTACTACTTTGATCGCTTTACTCAAAGCTGTGGCTTATGGTTGGAAGCAGGAACAGATTAATGAAAATGCCCGTCAGATCAGTGAACTGGGTAAAACGCTTTATGAAAGACTTGGGGTTTTAGCCGATCATCTTCTGGATATCCGCAAAGGATTGCAGCAATCTGTACAAGCCTACAACAAGACAGTGGGCTCTTTTGAAGGACGGGTTTTGGTAGCCGCTCGCAAATTCGGTGAACTTTACATCGGGCGGGATCATGAAATAAAAGAGTTGGAAACCCTGGAAATAGGGTTAAGAGAGATTGCTTCATCCGGACAAGGGGCTAAGGATTCATAATGTTAAACGTAATAAGCACGTATTTTATAGTATCAAAGTACAGGCAGTTCAAAAAATATTTGAACTGCTTTTGATTACAAGAAGGTAAAAATTAATGTTGGTCGAATGTATTAATTGTTTAATTTTTACAAAATAGTCGAATTTTATAATTTATTAGGGAATGGAGTAAAAAATGGCGAGAGACTATTCATTAGAATATAACTTGCAATATGAACTTGAATTTAGAGATTTAATGCTCGATATTGCCAAAGATTTTATCAGATTGCCCAGAGAAAAGACATTTGAGTATATGTGGCATTGCTTAAAGTTAATTGGCAATTATTTTCAAGTTGACCGTGCAT
>JAAYII010000057.1 GCA_012523535.1 Peptococcaceae bacterium | reverse complement strand
GGTGCTGACAATGGAATTTCCAATTTTGTGCTCGGTTTTTTAAGTTCCAGAACGCTCGGTTTTTATTTTACCAAATACATACTTTCTGAAATTCTAAATTCAAATAGCTTATCAACGGCCTTTTATCTGGTCATTTCCAAACATTAAATCTAAAGGACTTTGTATTCCTGCCAAGCCTTATTACTTGTATGGGTCTATATCTCTATTATTCTCGATCCTTTGAGCCCTACATCTCTAACTTTTTATTCTCCATTATATCCCAATTTCCTCCCTTTATTTTCCTATTTTTACACCATATGCTAAATTTTACGTTTAAACCAATCCTTCCCCCTGCTTCTAATCAAAATTCCTTCCTACCCACCAAACAAAAAAAGAACGCCCCTTTCAGCCCATACGCCTACTCGGAACGTCCACTTAATAAATCATCAAATATTCTCGCTCTGTCTTTTTTTTCTATTATCTAACTACCAACCTCAATCACTAGCCGTTTCTCAGTATACTAACCTCTTCTTCTAATCCAGTATACTAACCTCTTCTTCCAATTGACCGTTATGAAATTCCTTTCTCAACCTCCTTATTAAATTCTACTCTTCCCCATAAGGTATTTATCCACTTCCCTGGCTGCCATCTTGCCTTCTTGCAGGGCCCAGACCACAAGGCTTTGGCCCCGGCGGGCGTCGCCGGCAGCAAAGACTTTATCCACATTGGTCTGGAAGTCTGCAGCTTTGATATTGCTGCGGGCATCCCGCTCCAGTTCCAGCTGACCGGGCAGGGTGTCCTCGGGACCCAGGAAGCCCATGGCCAAGAGGACCAAATCCGCTTTCCACACTTTTTCCGTGCCGGGTATTTCCTGGGGAACCATTCTTCCCTGGGAGTTTTTGACCCAGTTGATCTCTACGGTGTGGACCTCTTTGACCTCGCCTTTTTCATTACCCACGATTTTTTTGGTATTGATGCAGTAATGGCGGGGATCCTGGCCATAGAGGAAGATGGCTTCTTCCTGGCCGTAGTCAACTTTTAGCTTTACCGGCCATTCGGGCCAAGGATTGGTGGCTTCGTTGCGCTTAGCCGGCGGTTTGGGCATGATTTCAAACTGGTGAACGCTTTTGCAGCCATGGCGAAGGGCCGTACCCACACAGTCCGTTCCCGTGTCTCCGCCGCCGATGATAATAACGTGTTTATCCTTAGCGCTGATAAATCCACTCTCAGCAGTTTCTGCCAAACTATCTGTCACACTGTCGGACATACTGTCCGGCGACTTTTTGCTTTTCAACGCCTTGCCTGCCGGACCGCCATTCAGCATACCTTCCAATTTGCCTTCCAGAAGACACTTGGTATTGGCTTTGAGGAAGTCCACCGCAAAGTGAACCCCTTTAAGCTTATTACCTTCCACATTGATGCCCCTGGCTTTGGTGGCGCCGATACAGAGGACTATGGCGTCGTATTTTTTGAGAAGCTCTTCCACTGGGATATCCACTCCCACTTCCGTATTCAAGACAAATTTGATACCGGATTCCTGCAAAAGTTTTATCCGCCGCCGGACAACTTTTTTGTCCAGTTTCATATTGGGTATCCCGTACATCAGGAGTCCCCCGGGCCGGTCGGCTCGTTCGTAGACCGTAACCTCATGGCCCACCGCGTTGAGATAATAGGCGGCAGACAGCCCTGAGGGGCCCGAGCCCACTACAGCCACTTTTTTGCCGGTGGCTTTTCCTTTTTTCGGGCTTACCCAGCCTTCGGCAAAAGCTTTCTCGATGATTTCATATTCAATGGCGTTAATGGTTACAGGCTCCAGGATATGCCCTTCCGTGCAGGCACCCTCGCAAGGGGCGGGGCAGACCCGGGAGGTAAACTCCGGGAAAGGATTGGTCCGGCTTAAACGCTTATAAGCTTCCTCCCACTGTCCTTTGTAGACCAGGTCGTTCCACTCCGGAATCAGGTTGTGGAGAGGACAACCTGAGACCATGCCTTTAAGCAAAACTCCGCCTTGACAGAAGGGGACTCCACAGTTCATGCAGCGTTCCCCCTGGGTCTTAATCACTTCCGGCATACGGGGAAGCCTCATTTCCAGCCAATCCTGCAAACGTTCCCGGGGAGCGCGTTTTTTCGGTTCAATGCGTTTATATTCTAAAAATCCGGTTGCTTTACCCATCTTGATCCCCCCTGTCTATTTTGCCACTACCAAGCTCTTGAAGTTTTCTTCAAAGGCCACCAGCAGGGCTTCCTCTCCGGTATAACCGATTTGGTTGGCCTTCTCGATATTGGCAAGCATCCGTTTGTAATCTTTGGGAATGACCTTCGTAAATCTCGGGGCGTATCTTTCCCAATTCTCGAGGACTTTCTTTCCTCGCGGGCTTTGGGTATATTCCACATGTCTTTGAATCATTGCCTTGACCTCATTCAGCTCGGCGTGAGACTGTATTTTTTCCAACAGGACCATGGATTTGTTGCAGTATTTTTCTTCAAAATCCAGGATATAAGCGATACCGCCCGACATACCCGCGGCAAAGTTGCGGCCCGTTTTACCCAGGATGACCACTCTACCGCCGGTCATATATTCACAGCCGTGATCTCCTACGCCTTCCACTACCGCGTTAACACCGCTGTTGCGGACGCAGAAGCGCTCCCCGGCAATGCCGTTGATATAAGCTTCTCCTGAAGTAGCCCCATAGAAAGCCACATTGCCGATCAGGATGTTTTCTTCCGGTACAAAGTCCGCTTCTCTTGGCGGGTAAACTATAATCTTGCCCCCGGAAAGGCCTTTGCCCAGATAATCGTTGGCATCCCCTTCCAGTTCCAGGGTGAGGCCTTTGGGAATAAAGGCCCCGAAGCTTTGGCCGGCTGAACCCACAAAGGAAAGTTTAATGGTATCCTCGGGCAAGCCCTCTTCGCCGTAGCGTTTGGTTATTTCGCTGCCCACAATGGTTCCTACCACCCGGTCCGTATTGTTGATCTTTAATTTGGCCCGGATGGGCGTTTGATTTTCCAAAGCGGGTTGGCAAATGCGCAGGAGTTTCTTTATATCCAAGGACTCTTCCAGCATGTGTTTTTGAGGCTGGGTGTTATACCGTCCCACCTCCGCACCGGCATAGGGCTGGTAAAGGATGGGGGACAAATCGAGTTTGGAGGCTTTCCAATTTTTAATATTTTCTTTGGTCTTCAGGCGGTCCGTCCGGCCAACCATTTCATTAATGGTCCTAAAACCTAACTTGGCCATGATTTCCCGCATTTCCTGGGCCACAAAGCGCATAAAGTTTTCTACATATTCGGGCTTGCCGCTGAAGTTCTTTCTCAGCTCCTTATTCTGGGTGGCTATACCCACAGGGCAGGTGTCCAGATTGCAGACCCGCATCATGACACAGCCCAAAGCGATTAAGGGTGTGGTGGCAAAACCGAATTCTTCGGCACCCAGCATGGCGGCGATAACCACATCCCGTCCTGTAAGGAGTTTGCCGTCCGTTTCCAGGACAACCCGGTCTCTTAATTTATTGAGCACCAAGGTCTGATGGGTTTCTGACAGCCCCAGCTCCCAGGGCAGACCCGCATTGCGAATGCTGGTGCGGGGTGAGGCTCCCGTTCCTCCGTCATAGCCGCTGATCAGGATTACATCGGCTTTGCCTTTGGCCACGCCGGCGGCAATGGTGCCGACTCCCACTTCCGAGACCAGCTTGACGTTGATTCGCGCCTCCCGGTTGGCGTTTTTCAGGTCATGAATCAATTCCGCCAGGTCTTCGATGGAGTAAATATCATGATGGGGCGGAGGAGAAATCAGCTCCACACCGGGAGTGGAATGACGGGTCTTGGCCACCCAGGGATAAACCTTCCTGCCCGGCAACTGCCCGCCTTCACCCGGTTTTGCTCCCTGGGCCATCTTAATCTGAATCTCTTTGGCGCTGACCAGATAGCCGCTGGTGACTCCAAAGCGTCCCGAAGCCACCTGTTTGATGGCGCTGTTCTTGCTGTCCCCTTGGCGCAAAGTATAGGCCGGATGTTTTTCATCCTGAAGCAAGGGTTTGAAGCGTTCCGGATCTTCCCCGCCTTCCCCGCTGTTGCTTTTGCCTCCCAGGCGATTCATAGCCACGGCCAGGCATTCATGGGCCTCTTTGCTTAAGGAGCCATAGGACATGGCGCCGGTCTTAAAGCGTTTGACGATGGACTCCACCGGCTCCACTTCTTCAATGGGGATCGTGTCCCCCGGATTGTATTTGAAATCCAAGAGCTGCCTTAAGGTAAAGATTTCTTCCTCATTGATCTTGCGGGAGTACTCTTTAAAGAGAGAATAGTCTCCCTCCCGGCAAGCCTTCTGCAGCAAATAGATGGTCTCCGGATTATAAAGATGCTTTTCCCCGTCTTCCTTGCATTGGAAGAAACCGCCTACTTCCAAAGTATCCGTGTAAAGGCCGTCTCCAAAGGCGCTTTCATGGCGCATCTGGTTTTCCATGGCTATCTCTTCCAGCCCGATTCCTTCCAGGCGGGAGGGGGTCATGGTGAAATACTTGTCGACCAATTCGCTGCTTAAGCCCACCGCTTCAAAGATCTGGGCCCCATGATAACTGTGCATGGTGGAAATGCCCATTTTGGTCAGGACTTTAAGCATGCCCTTAACGGAAGCTTTAATGTAGTTCTTAATGCCTTCCTGGGCGCTGAGGCCGCTTAACATATTCCGGGCCGCCAAATCCTCAATGGTTTCATAGGCCAGGTAAGGATTGATGGCCGTTACCCCGTAGCCCACCAGAGTGCAGAAATGATGAACCTCGCGAGGCTCTCCCGATTCCAGCACTATGCCCACATTGGTGCGGATCTCCCGCCGGATCAGGTGGTGGTGAAGGCCTGAGGAAGCCAATAGTGCCGGAATAGCCGCTCTTTCCTTATCCACTCCCCGGTCGGAGAGGATTAAAATGTTGGCTCCTTCGCTGATGGCTTTATCCGCTTCCCGGAAAAGGTTATCCAAAGCCCGTTCCATAGCCCTTGCTCCCCCGGCTACGGGATAAAGCAGGGACAGAGTTACGGCTTTAAACTGCTCATTGTTCAGATTTTTTATAACCTGCAGTTGCTCATTGGTGAGTATCGGGTGCTCCAGGAATATGGAAGCCGCATTTCCTTGGTCCGGTTTGAGCAAATTGCCGGAACTGCCAAGAAGCATATTGCAGGAAGTAATAATCTCTTCCCGGATACCGTCAATGGGCGGGTTGGTGACCTGGGCAAAGAGCTGCTTGAAATAGAGGTAGAGCATCTGGGGCTTTTCAGAAAGCACGGCCAGCGGAACATCCATGCCCATAGATCCTACCGGGTCCGCTCCTTCCACCGCCATGGGGGTGATAGTCTTGGTTATATCCTCAAAGGTGTAGCCAAAAGCCTTCTGCCGGCTTACAAGGTCAACAGTACCCTCTTTATCATTTAAGCCGGTGTTTTCTTCTTTCCACCTTACTTGTATAACTTTGTCCATTTCTTGCTGTTTCACCCGGGCTGCAAGGTCATCAAATTTGACAATATGCTTTTCGATCCACTGGTCATAGGGATTCTCCCTGGCCACGCTTTTCTTCAGCTCTTCGTCGGAGATAATGCGCTGGGCCTGGGTATCGATAAGCAGCATTTTCCCGGGTTCCAGACGGCCTTTATACTTGATTTTATTGGGTTTAATGTCCATGACACCGACTTCGGAAGCCAGGATAACTTTATCGTCTTTGGTAACATAGTAGCGGGAGGGGCGCAGTCCGTTGCGGTCCAGTACCGCCCCGATAACCACCCCGTCCGTAAAGGCTATGGCCGCCGGGCCGTCCCAGGGTTCCATCAAAAGGCTGTGGAATTCATAGAAGTCCCTTTTTTCTTTTTCCATGAACTCATGCTTTTCCCAAGGTTCGGGAATCATCATCATCATGGCATGGGGCAGGGACCTGCCGGTTAAATGCAGGAATTCCAGGCAGTTATCGAACATGGCGGAGTCGCTGCCGGATTCGTCAATGATGGGGAAAAGCTTGCTGATATCGTCGAAGAGTTCGGATTGAAGGCTCTTCTGCCGCGCCCGCATCCAGTTCACATTGCCGCGGATGGTGTTGATTTCCCCGTTATGGATGATATAACGGTTGGGGTGGGCCCTTTCCCAGCTGGGGAAAGTGTTAGTACTGAAGCGGGAGTGAACCATGGCCAAAGCGGAGACAAAATCCAAATCCGCTAAATCCAGATAGAAATTGCTCAATTGTTCGGCGGTCAGCATACCTTTATAAACTATGGTTTTGGCGGAAAGGCTGGCCACATAGAAGGCACCGCCTTTATCCCGGCACATGGGGATAATGGTTTTTTCGGCCCGCTTGCGAATTACATAGAGCTTCCTTTCAAAATCCATGATATCTTTGATTTCGGGGTTCTTTTCAATAAACACTTGAATAAAGCGGGGCATTACGGCTTTGGCGCTTTCCCCAATGGTGCTCTTGTCAATGGGCACTTCCCGCCAGCCCAAAATCCTTTGCCCTTCTTCTTCCACGATTTTTTCAAAGGTTTGCATTTGGACTTTGCGAAAATCTTCATAACGATGGGCAAAAATCATGCCCACGCCATAGCTGCCCTGTTCCGGCAGTTCAAAGCCCAGCACCGCGCATTCCCGTTTAAAGAATTCATGGGGAATCTGCACCAGGATGCCCGCTCCGTCACCGGTATTCTCATCCGCTCCCTTGGCTCCTCTATGGGTTAAGTTTTCCAAAACGGTTAAAGCTTCATCGATTATCTCATGGGATTTTTCCCCTTTGATACTGACCACAAATCCTATGCCACAGGCGTCATGTTCAAAAGCCGGATCATACAATCCCTGTTTGTTCGGTAGTCCAGTTTTTAGCATTTTCATCACCCTCTAACTTTACTTTGCGAAAATACTGCTTTTCGCCCTCGTAACTGAAATAAGAATAAAACTTAAATAAGGATAATTAAAAAGGCGCTCTAAAACGACTTGTACTCCTACCTACAGTAGGTACAGGTCTTTTTAGAGCGCCTTTGCTCCACTATATTCTTTACTAAAATTATCTACTTTAGATTATCATTTATGAATTGTCATTGCAACCGTTTTAGCTTATGTATACAATATTTAAAAGCTGCTTGTCTATCAAGCAGCTTTTTTAAAGAATTACACTCTACTCTTAAAAACTACTGTTTTCATC
>JAAYII010000056.1 GCA_012523535.1 Peptococcaceae bacterium | reverse complement strand
GGCTAATCCCATGGAACTCAAACGCGGTATTGAAAAAGCTGTAGCAGCTGTGGTTGACGAGATTAAAGCAACTGCCAAAACTGTTGACAGCAAGGAAAAAATTGCTCAGGTAGCAGCCATTTCCGCCGGTGACGATGAAATTGGCAAACTTATTGCCGAATCGATGGAGAAGGTCGGCAAAGACGGTGTTATTACCGTTGAAGAAGGTAAAGGAATGACCACTGAGCTGGAAGTCGTCGAAGGTATGCAGTTTGATCGCGGCTATGTTTCTGCTTATATGATCACTGACACCGACAAAATGGAAGCAGTTTTAAATGATCCTTACATCCTCATTACCGACAAAAAGATCAGTGCCGTTGCCGATATCCTGCCTGTTTTGGAAAAAGTGGTTCAATCCGGCAGACAGCTTTTGATTATTGCCGAAGACGTGGAAGGCGAAGCCATGGCAACCCTTATTGTCAATAAACTGCGCGGAACCTTCACTGCTGTTGCCGTAAAAGCTCCGGGATTCGGTGATCGTCGTAAAGCCATGTTGGAGGATATCGCTATCCTTACCGGCGGCCAGGTAATTACCGAAGATCTCGGATTAAAATTGGAAAACACTACTTTAGAGATGCTTGGACGTTGCCGTCAGGTTATTGTTACTAAAGAAGAAACCACAATCGTAGACGGTGCAGGTCAGGCTAAAGATATAAATGCTCGTGTTGAATCCATTAGAAAACAAATCGAAGAAACTACCTCTGATTTTGATAAAGAAAAATTGCAAGAGCGTTTGGCCAAACTGGCCGGCGGCGTAGCAGTTATCCATGTCGGAGCGGCTACCGAAACTGAAATGAAAGAAAAGAAACTGCGCATTGAAGATGCTCTGGCAGCTACCAGAGCTGCAGTAGAAGAGGGAATTGTAGCCGGAGGCGGCACAGCTTTCGTCGATGCAATTGATGCTCTTGACAAACTCGAGCTTTCAGGCGACCAAAAAACTGGATTGAATATTGTCCGCCGTGCTTTGGAAGAACCTGTCCGTCAAATAGCTTTTAATGCCGGTCTGGAAGGTTCCGTGGTTGTGGAGAAAGTCCGCGCCAGCGCCAAGGGTGTAGGTTTCAATGCCGTAACAGAACAATATGAAGATATGATTGCTTCCGGTATTGTTGACCCGGCTAAAGTAACTCGTTCCGCCCTTCAAAATGCAGCTTCAATCGCGGCCATGATTTTGACAACTGAATGCCTGGTTGCTGACCTGCCGGAAAAAGAAAATCCTGTAGGCGGCATGGGCGGCGGCATGGGTGCCGGCATGATGTAAATTAACCCGTGACTAAATAATCTTCTAAGGCAAAGGAAGATAAATATTCTTTAGAGGCTTCTCATAGGCCCGCTTTGGTTGCGAGCTTTTATGGGAAGCCTCTGTTATCTTAATTCGGTCTGTAGATGAAAGCAGGATTTTCCAGTAATAGGGCGCCAAAAACAACCATATTATTTAGATAAGAATCCGCCGGGAGGGCAAAATATGACCAGGAAAATAATCAGGGGGTTAACGGTTTTAATTCTTTTACTGGTAGTTGGAGGCGCTTTCTTATTTTTTAGGCAACCTGATCCTCAAAAGATGGTTGAATTGGGTTTGGAGAATATTTTTAGAGCAGAATCCTTTGCCTACAGTGTTACCCAGCAGCAATATGTTGAGGGCAAGAATCGCCTTCTGACAAGAATAAATGGCTATAAAAGCGGGGAAAGCATCCATGTCCAGGGTCAATTGGCCGGAAATAAGGTTGAAATGATTAAGATTAACAATACCTTGTACAACAGAGATCCTTTTACCAATGAATGGATTAAATTCAATGATATTAGCGTGGCGCAAAAAGTTTTTTTGGTTGAACTCGATCCTTTGTCGACATTGCAATTGAAAGAAATTGGGGAAGTGGTGCCAAAAGGAAATGCAGAAGTCGATAATAAGAGTTGTAGGGTTTATACCATAAAACCGAGTATTCAGAATCAAATAATTGAAAGGTTCTGGACCGATTTTGAATATACCCTGTACATTACCAGGGGTACCAAAACCATTGCGAAAGCGGAAATAGCGGCTAAAAACAAAGAGACGGGCGAACCTATGGCTATGACCATTGAATTCAAAGATATTGGGCGCAAAATATCAATTCAGCCGCCGGAGGAAGCAAATTAACAAATAAGGATTACATAAAAGGAGTTAGAAGAAAAGAAATAGCATCAAAAAATAAATACAGGGAAAAGAGAGGGGTTTGGGACTCATCTCTTTTCCCTGCTTATATTTATATGTTATAATATTACATTAAATTTTAGGAGTGTGGCAGATATGGAAGAAATGATCAGCAAAGTATTGATAGACCAGGATACTATTAAGAAAAGGGTCAGCGAACTTGGTCAGCAAATAACCAATGATTATAGGGGAAAAGAACTCTTAGTGATCGGAATTTTTAAAGGGGCGGTACCTTTTTTGGCTGACTTGATCCGGGAAATTAAAATCCCCTTGAAATATGATTTTATGGCTGTTTCCAGTTACGGCAGTTCAGCAGTATCTTCGGGTGCTGGTAGGAGCCTTAAAGATCTGGATACCAGTGTCGAGGATTACCATGTTCTTATTGTCGAGGACATTGTAGACACCGGACTGACCTTAAAATATTTGAAAGAAAACTTAGCCCGCAGGCATCCTTTAAGCTTAAAAATTGCCACTCTTTTGGACAAGCCGGATAGGAGAAGAGTGGAAATAAGTCCTGATTACTGTGGTTTTACGATTCCCAATGAGTTCGTGGTCGGTTATGGCTTGGATTATGATGAAAAATTCAGGAATTTGCCTTATATTGGGGTCTTAAAAGCTGAAGTCTACAAGAAATAGGTCCAAGCCAAATCCTAGGAGGCAGCAGAATATGGATAAGGAATTAGTAATAGTTATAGATTTCGGCGGCCAGTATAATCAGTTGATAGCCCGCCGGATCAGGGAAGCCAAAGTGTAATCGGAAATGATATCTTATAAAACTCCGATTGAAGAGATTAAAAGAATGGCTCCTAAAGGCATAATTTTTTCCGGAGGGCCGGCCAGTGTCAATCAAGAAGGGGCGCCAACAATCGATACTCGTATTTATGAGCTGGGTGTTCCCATTCTTGGGATATGTTACGGTATGCAGCTTATGGCCGCTCAGTTGGGAGGCAAAGTAAGCGGTTCACAGATACGTGAGTATGGCAGGGCGGAAGTGAACATTGATACTGATGAAGGCATTTGGCATGGACTAAAAGGAAACCGAATATGCTGGATGAGCCATGGGGATTCGGTCGCGGAACTTCCCGAGGGTTTTGTTACAGCAGCCCATACTCAAAACACTCCAGTGGCTGCCATGTATTCCCCGGAAAAAAGGTTTTATGGCGTACAATACCATCCCGAAGTTAAACATACACCAGAAGGCCAGGTCCTGTTGGAAAATTTTCTGTATAGGGTTTGCGGCTGTCAAGGTCACTGGACCATGGAATCTTTTATTAAGTCCCAGATAAGCGAAATCAGGGATAAAGTCGGGGATAAAAAGGTTATATGCGCTTTAAGCGGTGGGGTTGATTCTTCAGTGGCGGCGGTTTTGGTCCATAAAGCGGTAGGGGACCAACTAAGTTGCATTTATGTCGATCATGGTTTTATGCGTAAGGATGAATCGGCTCAAGTCAAAAAAAACTTTACAGAGCGCTTGCCTTTAAACCTTAAGTTTATTGATGCCGGGGAGCGTTTTTTGGCCAGGGTAAAAGGGGTTACCGATCCGGAGCGGAAACGCTCAATTATCGGCAATGAGTTTATTCGCTTGTTTGAAGATGAAGCCCGTAAACTGGGGCAAATCGATTTTTTGGTGCAAGGTACCCTTTACCCGGATATTGTGGAAAGCGGTACGGAAACGGCCCAGACTATCAAAACCCACCACAATGTGGGCGGCTTGCCCCCGGATATGCGGTTTGAATTGATCGAGCCTTTAAGAATGCTTTTTAAGGATGAAGTCAGGCAAGTTGGTTTGGAATTGGGTTTACCCCAAGAGATTATCTGGCGTCAGCCCTTTCCCGGACCCGGTCTGGCAGTCCGTATTATCGGGGAAATTACCCCTGAAAAGTTGGAATGCCTCCGGGAAGCGGACGCCATTGTCCAGGAAGAAATAATCAATGCCGGTCTCCACAGGGATGTTTGGCAGTATTTTGCTGTTCTGCTTTCCAATCGTTCCGTAGGAGTAATGGGTGATGGACGCACCTATGGCTATCCGGTTGTTTTGAGAGTTGTTACCAGCGATGATGCCATGACCGCCGACTGGGCAAAATTGCCTTATGAAGTGCTGGAAAGAATCTCGAATCGTATTGTCAACGAAGTCCGGGGAGTAAACAGGGTAGTATACGACATCACCTCCAAACCTCCGGGGACGATTGAGTGGGAGTAAAATTCCTTGAGATGGGCTGTATTTGCATATTATGGCACAGATAAAGCTGTTATTTAAAAATATTAGCCCCTGTGCGGTCAAAAGACTACATAGGGGTTTAGATTAATTGAAGATTTTTATGAATTTTTACGATGAAATAATTGGTGGGAATTATGATTGATATTATTCAAGCGGAAATAGATGAGGTTCTTGAGGATAATAACATAGATTGGAACGAACTAAAAGATTCAACCGTTCTTGTTACCGGTGCAACCGGCTTAATAGGAGGTGCATTGGTTCGCACTCTGCAAGCAGCTAATAAAAGGTTTGGACTAAATATTAATATCATTGCTCATACGCGGCAGACCCACGGCGATATACGGTTTAACATTAATATCGATTTTCCACCCGATTATATTTTTCATTGTGCCGCAATTACAAAATCATCTGAAATGGTGCATAATCCCGTCGAGGTTATGAGCGTAGAGATTGACGGTACCAGGAATATTCTGAACTTGGCGCGGACAGTAAAAAGCAAAAGTGTCGTGTACCTGTCCAGTATGGAAGTATACGGGCAGGCGGAAAAAAAGGAAGTTTGTGAAGATGATTTAGGCTATATCGATTTGACAAATCCTCGCAGCAGTTATCCTGAGAGCAAGCGATTTTGTGAATTATTATGTACGGCATATTGCAAGCAATATAGCGTTCCTGTAAAGATAGCGAGGCTTGCCCAAACATTTGGCGGGGGCGTTCCCCGAACGGATACGCGTGTGTTCGCACAATTCGCCAGGAGTGCCATTAAGGGTGAGGACATCGTTCTTCATACAGAAGGTAAATCTGTTGGCAACTACTGTTACATTGCCGATGCGGTAAGAGCCTTGTTCACACTCCTATTAAAAGGCGCTAACGGTCAGGCGTACAACATAGCCAACCCATCCGCGAGCATGACAATACGACAAATGGCGGAATTGGTTGCAGACAAGATTTGCGGCGGCAATATTACGGTAGTTGTTAACGTGCCGGACGATATTAAAGAACGCGGTTATCTGCACGATGTTCATTTCGTGTTGAATATTGACAAGATAAAAAAACTTGGCTGGTCACCGAGATACGGGCTTCGCGAAATGTATGAAAGATTAATTTCTGATTGGCAACATAAAGGAGTTGAAGCACCAAATGAGACCATACCAACAGCGACAGATTCTTGAAACGGTTCAAACCCTTTACGAGGTTGTAAAAGAGCTTAGCAAACAGTCCAATCCGAATGTAGTTTCCGGTCTTATTTCGGAATGTTCAGAGTTTACGAATGTAATAAAAGACTACATTGACAGCTTAACAGGCAAAGAAACACTTACGAGTGAGCTACTGTCCGAGCATATTGAACTTCTTAGAAAATATTTAAGAGGCGAAGTCACAAAAGGCAGGTTGTACAATCAGGTTGCAAGGATTGAAAACAGTGTTAAAACAGAACTAAAACCAGATAGAATTGAGATTGCATTTTTGGCTTACAATGCATCAATGAGCGACAGCTTAATGAGCATTTACCTTGCTGCGAAAGCTGATCCCAACTGTGATGCTTATTGGATTCCGATTCCTTATTTTCAGCTTGAACCTGACGGCAGCTTAGGTAAACAACATTTTGAGGCATTTGGAGCATACCCTGGTATTGAATGTGTGGATTGGCGCAAGTACGATCTTGAAGTACGTCATCCTGAAGTTATATTTACCTTCAACGGCTATGATGAGTACAACACTGTTACACGGGTTCATCCTAATTTCTACTGCAAGCGGCTGAAGGATTTAACGGATTGTCTAGTATATGTCCCTTACTTTGTGATAGCCAGCAATGCCTCTCCCGACACCTATGAGCATTTAATAAACTTGCCCGGAACTTGGTATGCGGACAAGGTAATTTTGCAGGACGAAAAAGTTCGTGATACTTATATAAAAATATTTACAAAATTATGGGGCAATCGTTGGGGTGATCCGAGAGAAAAGTTTGTTGCCCTTGGAAGTCCCAAGTACGATAAGGTTATCAATACCAAACGGGAGGATTGCCCTATTCCTCCGGAATGGGAGTCCCTTATTGGTGACAGAAAAGTTGTGTTTTATAATACGACCATCGGTGCTGTATTAAAAAATTCTGAGCAATATCTTGATAAAATGTTAGCTGTATTTGAGACCTTTCGCCAACGCAAGGATGTGGTTCTTTGGTGGCGGCCACACCCGCTGCTTATGGAGACCTTTTCCTCTATGAGGCCTTGGCTATATGACAAGTATAAAAGTTTAGTTAACCAATTTAAAAGCGAAGGCTGGGGTATTTATGATGATACTGCTGACCTGCACAGGGCGATAGCTTGGAGTGATGTGTATTACGGAGATGTTTCAAGTGTTACAGAATTATATAAATGGACGGGAAAAGCTACATATTTTCAAGAAATTGATACAACAGGGATAAAGCCGTTAGAACTACTTGGTAACTTTTGGTTTTATGTTACGGATATCTTTGAAGCGTGCGGTGAGCTTTATGCAGTAACCTTTAATGAATATTTGTTTAGGATTATGGAAAATGGTTTTGAATTTGAAAACCAAATAGCGATTAGTTCTGAATTATCAAGGTGCAGAAACTACTATACTCAGATTGTCGATGGAGCCCAGGTGATATTTATTCCCCATAATGATAATCAAGTTACTGTTTACAACATAAAAACTAGGAAATATACTATGTACCCTCTCGGACTGATAAAAGAATATATGGTACCAATTAATGGTGCAGAAAGGAACTTTTTTGACGGAGTTGTTTACAAAAATAAGTTGTTCTTTGTGCCTTGTGCTTACCGCAATATAGTTGCTTTCCACCTAGATACAAAAGAAACTGAACATTGTTTGAGCTTGCTGGAGCTATTCCCCAAAAATAATAAAATTCTCAGTATAAGTTATGGTTGGACTTGGTTAAATGAGAATACCATTCTCATGGCAAGCTTGTACACTAATGAGGTGTTAGAGTTTAACTTAGATACATATGCCCATAAAGTACACAAAATAGGAAGTAAAGGCCAATCTTTTCACAACATCTTTAAGTATGGCGACAATTTATTCCTCATTGGAAGACAGCCCTTTGTACTAAAATGGAACTATGAGACTGGGCAAGTGGTGATTTACGATAACTTACCTAAGGATTTTAAGATTACAAAAAAACAAGATTGGGTATTTTTTGCGAATAACATAAAACCATACAAGAATAAGTTAATCTTGCTTGGTGGCTTTACTAATATGGTGTTGGAGTTTGATCTTGACACTTGCGAATTCAACAAGCTTGAAGTCTTTGATGAGATATTAAATCGCACCTTAAAAGAGGAAAGCAATGAAGTCTATCCGTTCTCTACTTGTAATTATATGTCGGATCATTACTTATTTTTTGTGCATAAAAACGAGATTTTATATTGCTATGATTTTGAAACCCAAAATATAGAAGTTATTTGTGATATGGTACCAACTTTTACAGCATTTGACTTCAATTTACTTAACAATAGCTTTATCGACAGTATGCTAAGAAATGAACAAACCCAAGTTCAAATTGGGGATTTTGATAAGTTGCAATATGGGCACTCAGGCAAAAATATTTATGATTATATAAAGGCAAAGGTGTTAAGATAATGAATCATGCTTTAATTTTTGCCGGTGGAACTGGCCGGAGAATGAATACTGCTGACAAGCCTAAACAGTTTCTTGAACTATATGGTAAACCCATTATTATTTATACCATTGAGCATTTTGAAAGACACCCCGAAATAGACAATATTTTGGTGGTATGCCTTGAGAGTTATATTGAAGAATTATGGCGGCTCTTGGACAAGTTTGCCATAAAAAAAGTCAGCAAAATTGTACCTGGAGGCGATGGTGCGGATAAATCAATTTATAACGGACTGCAGGCGCTAGAATGTGTGTGCAAAAATGATGACATTGTACTGATTCATGACGGTGTTCGTCCGTTGATTAACTCTAGATTGATAAGTGAGAACATAGATTCCGTTAAAAAATATGGGAATGCGATATCCATAGAGCCGGCCAGCGAGAGTGTAGTGCATATTTCATCGAAAGATAATATAGTAAGTGTGCCGCCGAGAAGTGAGGTCTTCTCTGTTAAAGCTCCCCAGGCATTTCGATTTTCTGATATTTGGGATTTGCACAAACGTGCGCAGAGGGATAGTATACGAACAACTGACTCCGCACATTTGTGTAGTATTTACGGCGTAGAAATGCACTTTGTGAAATCTTCGCCCTGTAACATAAAAATTACAATGCCTCAAGATTACTATATATTCCGTGCCTTGTTTGAAGCGATGGAGAATAGGCAATTGAAACAAATGGATGAGGTGTTTTGAGGAACATTTGTTTGTTAACCAAAAGTCTAGGTAGATGGAGAAATAATGAGTATATTTGCAGCTAATATTGACGTAACTTATACAGATTATTTTAAAGGAGAGTATAAATGAAAATTCCAACACAAATATCAGGGAATATAGTGTACTTGGATACTCCCGCAGTGTTTGCTTTTTACATTGTCAAAACCAACGCTCATTATCCTTTGGCATTGGTTTGTAATGAAGATGATGTGTGTATCGGTGTTATAGGAAGTTATGAGGTTGATCCTGACAGGATAAATATATCAACGCTTACATGCGGTGAAATATGCAATAGAGAATTCACTTTTCTTAAGGATAAAGATGAAGACTCTTTATATAGAGATGCTAGGAATATATTCGCAGAGAAAGCTATTAGAACGCTTCCTGTTTTAAACGAGCATCGTAATCCTGTGGGGTTGTTTGGAAGATGGCAAGCGTTTTTCTTAGAAAACTATAAGACTTTACCATATTTCAATTATGCCCATGGTTTGTTATGTTCAGCGAAACAGGCTAAAGAAAAAGGCTATGAGAGAATTTCCACAATAGAATTTGGAGTTGCAAGTGGAAGAGGGTTAATCAATTTAGAGCGTTATGCAAAAGAAATATCAAGGCTTATTGGGATTGGCATTGACGTATATGGATTTGATTCCGGAGGAGGGTTGTTCGCACCATCTGATTATCGCGATTGTCCTCAGATTTGGATCGAAGGGGAATATAAGATGGATATAGCTGCGTTAAAGGAAAAATTGTATAACGCCAATTTGATTATTGGCGATATATGCGAAACCACCAAAACCTTTTTGGAAAAGTACAATCCAGCTCCGATAGCGTTTATTTCCATCGATGTTGATCATTACAAACCGTGTGTTGCTATTCTTGATATGTTACTTGGCGATGATAAGTATTTTATTCCTATGCCGCTTATATATTTCGATGACATTCCGGATCAAGTGCAGTTTCAAGGTGAATACTTGGCAATCAAAGAGTTTAACGCCAAGTCTGAATTTATCAAGATTTCGCCTGAGTACTCGGGATTTAACACCCTATTTTATCACTCGGAGAATGATATGAGTGTCTGGAAACAGCCAAATGTGGTAAGTCGTATAAAGTATTTACACAGGTTTAAACACCCCAAGTACGCATCCACACGCAAAACTAAGAACAACATTTCAATATTTTAAAATAAAGGTGATTAGATGCCGATTATTAACAGCGAGGAAGATTATATCATCCAACAGTGGAAGGACAATTTCGATATTCTCCAAGATCGGAAAATAGCTATTTACGGTATAGGGAAGAACACCAAGTGTATACTTGAAAATTTCCCTGCTGATAATGTAGTCGGACTTATGGACGCAGTTCGTACAGGTGAAGAAATTTACGGTAGACCAATTATTTCAATTGAAGAAGCAATTGTCATGGGGGTATCATGCATTGTTATTGTCGCTAGAGCAAGTAATGTGAAAATTATTTTTCGCAGAATAGCTGATGATTGTGCTGCAAACGGAATCGATGTCTACAGTATTGACGGGAAGCTAGTTAACTTTGAGAAAGAAGAGACCAAAAATTTTGACGCGTATAAAAAAATTACTAAAGATTTGCTCAAATCCAAGATCGTCAAAGCAGACATTGTAAGTTTTGATATTTTTGATACTTTGATAATGCGCAAAGTTCTTTATCCCCGTGATATTTTTTATTTGCTGTCTAGAAAGAACGGTGAGAATTTTGCTATAGATAGAATAAACGCAGAGATGCAATTGTATAGTGAGGGAAAACATCCAACTATTTATGAGATTTATGAGAGGATTGGTTATGGGTCGCCCCGCTTTGAAATTGAACTAGAAAAATATTTCTTAATTAGACGTGAGACAATGGTGACTATGCTTGATTTCGCCATCAAAGAAGGAAAACAAGTTTATCTTGTTTCAGATATGTACTTCCCCAAGGAAATAATGGTGGAATTGCTGAATAGTGTCGGTATTAATTTTAATTCTGACAACATATTAGTTTCCTGTGATTATGGGGTTTCTAAATCAAACGGACTTTTTGCCAAACTCCGTTCTAAATTTGATGACAAACATATACTTCACATTGGCGATAACTACGATGCAGATATTGTAAGTGCCCAAAGGTATGGTATTGAGGAAACATTTTATATAAAAAGTGCCGTACAAATGTTGGAGGACAGCTATGCTTCTGGAATGTTAAAACGTGATAATAAAATTGAAAATAGGTTACTTATAGGTGACTTTATCGGTAAGCAACTCAATAATCCATTTTTATTCAGTCAAACAGAAGGAAAGTTTCGCATAGATAACTTATATGATATGTCCTACTGTTTCATTGCCCCTTTGGTTTATCGTTTTTTTATATGGATGGTGAGAAAAAGTCAAGAGTTAGGGATTAAACTAATATTGCTTTCGGCTCGCGATGGTTATATTCTTGAAAAGATATATGAATTGTGTGTAACAAAAAATTTATTATCTTCACTTAAGTTACCGGAAATGAAATATTTTTATTGCAGCCGAGCAGTAGCGGTATTAGCCGGTTGTGTTAATGATGATGATATACTTCATGCAGCCAGGTTAGCCTATTCGGGGTCAATACAAGAAATGTTAAAACATAGATTCAATTTATCTGATGTTGATATAAAACAAAGAAGCAATCTAAGTGAGGAGGATTATATCCTTTCACACAGAGATGCCATTCTAAAAAAAGCTGAATTGTGTAGACGGCAATTTAAAATTTATATAAACCAGTTAAATATTCCCAAAGGAGCAAGGGTAGGGTTCTTCGATTTCGTTTCATCGGGAACGTGTCAAAAAGCACTCAGTAATTTCGTTGATTTCGAACTGATTGGATTGTATATGGCCCAGGCAGGGAATGAAGCTACTTATAAAAGTAATACGATAATACATTCCATGTTTGGAAGTCACAATGTTTTTGCTAATGTTTTCACGGATACGTACAGCATTTATTCCAATTACCTTTTTTTAGAGAATATTTTTTCATCATATGAGCCATCGATCGCTTGTTTCACAGATGACGGAAATCCTGTTTTTATGCAGGAAACTCGTTCCGAAAAGCAAATTGCGGATTTGAAAATAATTCATTCAGCAATTCTTGAATATATAGAGAATAATAAAATTGATCCGGATGATTTTGCCAATTCTGATATTGAAATAGTTGATTTATTACCTAATTTGTTAAAACAAAAGTATAGCATATTGAATATCGACTATTTCAACAGTCGGCTTGGTGATGAGTTTTGTAACCGAACCTTCGATTTATTGGATATAACTAAATAAGTAGTTACGTAGTTGACAATATTTTTTCAGGTAATAAGCAATTTGAAAGCAGGTGTAGAAGGGTGACAACAGTTCTTTTTTACAACGGTGACTGGCATAAACAAAAACCCCTTACTTTTATTGAATGTATGGGCAAGCCGGTTAGTGAGCTTTTTGAAATATTTCATAAAGGTAACTATCGACGTAACACTGGTACCTTCTTAATGACGGACTGTTTGGCTAAAAATATTGATGCAGAATATGTTTCCGCTTTTGACTTTGATAGAATCAACGAACTAAAGCCCGATACAATAGTAACAAATGCTTTGCATTGTGTTTCCCCACGATTTTTTTTTGATAAAGAATATTGGCAGAAGCTACTTGATACGGGTGCCAAAATAGTTCCGATGACGTTTGGTTTTCGATATCATGAAAATGGTGATTTCTATTTAACAGACGACATGATTTATATTTTTAAGGCAATATCGGAACGAAATGAAATCGGGGTAAGAGGCGAAATCGTTGCTGAAATATTGAATAAATACGGAATAAAAAATGTTCGTATAGTTGGCTGTCATTCTCTGTTTTACCATAATGATAAAAACTTTAAAGTTGATAGCAAAAAAGAAAAAGTTCAAAGCATAAACTTTTGTTTTAATCAATGTTTTTCGGATTTTTTTCAATCCCATGTAGACTTTTGTCGATTGTCATTACCTATATTTAATTATTTTTTTTCTTTGTACAAAAAGGGATCAGTCAATGTTGATTATACATTACAAATTGCGTTTATGAAGGAATATTCAAGTTATAGTAATTTTACAAGATTCGAGTGGATTCAAGACTTTGTGGTGCAAAAGGGTAGATACTTTTTTTCAGTTGATGACTGGATTACAGCATTAAAGAAAAATGATTTTTCAATTGGCACCCAGTTTCATGGTAACATAGCCGCTATATTGGCAAAAACTCCTGCTTTGATTATTACAATAGACAAGCGTATGGAGGAACTGGCAAAGTATCATCATATACCTTTTATTAAAGCAGAAGAGTTTGACGTCTCAAAACCTATTGATTACTATTTTGATCTTTGCGATTATTCAGAATTCAACAAGTATTATGAGAAAACTTATAATGAGTTTGTTGATTATTGCTATAGAAACGGCGTTCAACTAAAATCACAGACTGTTGAGGTGCATGATGTCTAGACAAGTTATTTTTTATGGAGCGGGAGAACACGCAAAAAAAATTCTAGGCAAACATCCAAAACTGAAGATTACACCGAAACCATTGCCATTAGAAGACGGGGTGTGTTTTGTTGATTCAGATGTAAAAAAACAAGGCACATACCTAATGGGTTTACCTGTATTGTCAATAGAAGAGGCGCTCAATTTATATAAAGATGCGGATATATACATTTCTATTGGGAATTTTGAAGATAAAAAAACTGTGTATAAAGAGTTAATAAAGAAATATGGTGTTAAATGGCATAAGATTTATGGCGGAGTAAGATTGAGCTGCCACTATCTCGAAAAATTTATTGTATGTGGTTATCATGAATGTGCTTTTGGTGGAAAAGCGGGTAAAGATTGTGGAATGCACAGTTTTAAATCCTGTTGTTCTGACTATGGAAAAAATGCTGTTGCAACCGTTCCAATAAATGGGGATCTATCCAGAGCATTTAATCAGTTTTTGGAATTACGTTTTAAAACAATAGAGAATATTAACCTTGGCATTCCGACAAAATGCGATAATTGTATTGAATTGAAAGAGATTATGGACGATCCGCCAAACCAATTTTACTATCTGATATATAATGAATTGGGTATTTGTAACTCTAAATGTTGTTATTGTAACTATAAAGAACGTTTAGGACGTGATGTTTCTTTAGATGTGGACTTTATTGAACTAATGAAATTAGTTAATGAATATGGATTTGATAAAGAAGGCATAGTGGAGTTGTGTAACGGTGAAATTACGATAAATCCTCATAAACAGGAGATATATTCTCTTTTAAGGGACAAAAGGGTAATGTTTCTTACTAACGGACTGGTATATGATGAATTTATCCAGAAAAAGTTATTGGATGGTACAGGTATTATAAATATTAGTTTAGACTGTGGTACTCGGGAAACCTTTATTAAAGTTAAAGGAATAGATGGCTATAATAGAGTGATCAATAATTTAAAAAAATATTCTAGTGGGAAGAAAGGTATTTTCAATATAAAATATATAGTCCTACCTACAATCAACGACAATATTAAGGACATAGATAACTTTATACAATTATGTTTAGAATTAAAGGTAGATAGCGTGCATATTTCTCACAACCTGTGTCTCTCCTATAAAGACTATAATAATCAGCAAACTATAGATGCAGTAAAATACTTTATTGAAAGACTTAAGAAAAATTCACTACCATATGAATTATATTCAAAGAACATCATCGAGAAATTATTATATTAGCAACTTTTATAATGGTGAGTTTTTATAATTTTGAAATCAAACTAGTGCTGCAATTTGGTTTTACCTTTGTTTAAACATTAAACCTAAAATTTATAATATCCCCGTCTTCAACAATATAATCTTTACCTTCCAGGGACAAAAGGCCTTTTTCTTTAACTTTATTCATAGAGCCATATTCTTTGAGATGGTCGAATTTGCAGACTTCGGCGCGGATAAAGCCTTTTTCGATATCGGAGTGAATCTTGCCTGCCGCTTTACGCGCGGTAGTATTCTTTTTAATGGGCCAGGCCCTTACCTCATCCTGGCCTGCAGTGAGGAAAGAAATTAAACCCAAATGTTCATAAGCGGTGGAGGCTAGTTTATCTATGCCGGAAACTTCAATCCCTAAGTCTTCCATAAAAATTTTCCTGTCCTCGGGATCAAGCTGGTTGATTTCCAACTCGGTTTTGACACATAATTCTATGACAGGAATTTTTTTGTCGGCGGCGAATTCTTTTAGCTCTTCCTTGCCTGGATATTGTTTTGATTCCCACTGCTTTTCATCCATATTAACCACAAAGATCATGGGTTTTTCCGAAAAGAAAGAAAAGGTTTTCAAAAGTTCGTTTTCTTCGGCGCTTAATTCCAGATTGTGAATTAAAAGCCCCTTTTCCAGTCCTTCTTGGCATTTTTTTAAGACTTCCAGTTCCGCCAAGTTTTCTTTTGTCACTTTTTTTGCAGTTTGTATCCGCTTGATACGGTTTTCAATAACTCCCAAATCCGCGAATAAAAGCTCCAGGTTTATTGTTTCTATGTCCCGCATGGGATCGATACTGCCTTCTTCATGAATTACATTTTCGTTATTAAAGACTCTTATGACATGAACCAGGAGGTCAACTTTACGAATATTGTCCAAAAATTGATTGCCGACCCCTTTACCTGTGCTTGACCCCTTTACCAGACCGGGTACATCTATAACTTCGATGGTGGCATAAGTTGTTTTTTTGGGCTTATATATTTCAGCCAAAAAATCTATCCTGCTGTCCGGGATCTTGGCAATACACTGGTTTGCCTCAACTTTTCCTTGGGAAAAGTTTGTAACTTCTATATTTGAACCTGTCAAAAGATTGAAAAGAGTTGTTTTTCCTACTGATGGCAGTCCAATTAAGCCTGTTTTCATTTTATTATTTTACTCCTTTTTATTTATTTTCCTTATGCATGTTAGCATTTCGGAGTAAAGAGGTCAACTGATCTCTTATGGCTGTTTCTGATAAAAAAAGGAGCCCACGGACTTTAGTTTGAGATTGTTTTTACCGAAAATATGCTCTGTGCTACCGGTAAAAAGATAGCCACCGGGACTAAGGGAATCGGCGAATTTCCGGTAAAGGATGTCTTTGGCTTCTTCCGTAAAATAAATAACAACATTGCGGCAAGCAATAAGGTCGAATCCCTGTTCGAATCGGTCGGTGAGCAGGTTGTGTTTTTGAAAAGTAATATTTTTCTTGAGGATTTCTTTAACCTGGTATTTGTTTTCCACCCGGTTAAAGTAACGGTTCAATATATAACCAGGAGTGCTGGCAAAATCCCTCTCCTCATAAATCCCTTCTTTGGCTTGTTTCAAAACATTGACATCAATATCAGTTCCTAAGATACTATACTTGATATCGGGAAAGTATTCGGCCATAATGGAAGCTAAAGTGTATACTTCTTGTCCCGCCGAGCAACCTGCACTCCAAAATTTTAAAAATTGCTTGTTTTTGCAAAGTTCTGGTATAATCTTTGTTTGCAAAACCTTCCAAAGACGCTCGTCTCGATAAAACTGGGTTACATTTATAGTTAAATGTTTAAAGAAGGCATTATACAGTTCTTTATTGCCGGTGATGGCTTGGAAAAACTGGTCATAGTTTTCCTTGAAACCATGGTTGTTTATAAAATTATTAATCCTTCTTTTCATTTGATTCTCTTTATATAATTTTAAATCCAAACCGCTCAGTCGCTTAAAAGCTTGCACGAATTGATCATAGTTTTCGATTTTTTGTAAGATCAATGACAATTTATTTCTCCTTTCTCCAACAAATAAAAGTGTTATTCTATTAAGCAAACAGGTCAAAGGTGCTCACCGGCTGGAAATACTGCCTGGTCGTCACCAGAGCAATCACATCTAAAACGGTGCTGAGGCTTTCCGTTCTTGCCTCC
>JAAYII010000055.1 GCA_012523535.1 Peptococcaceae bacterium | reverse complement strand
TCAAATAAATATCGAAGTAAGGGCTCGGATAATAACGATAATCAATAAACGTAAACTTCAGGCAATGATTCCCATCGTTCTCTTGGTGCAAAGAACATTCCGCCAGACTGTTGGCCATTGCTGCGCCCCCGCCATGGTAAGGGCGGAAATAGTCGTATAACTCGTCACTATTAACACCTTCTAGATCACCGTGAAGCAAAAGATTCTTTGCAAAGGAACTGATAGATATTGTTAATAACAACACAAGCAGAAGGCTAAAAACTTTTTTAGCAGCAGATAACTCCATTTCCATCCCCTCTTTACCAATTTAATTTGATCTTTTTCTGATAACCATTAGCCATGCTAGAATAATCTCACCTTACTGTAAAGTGGGTAATGTTTCTTTATAAAACATAATTAAAAGCTAAACAATGAAAGTATTACTGGTAATTGCCACCTGAGTAGCATACCGAATTAGTGTTTCACTTCTTTTTAGGATGATAAAAACTGCTGCCGCAGTCCCCTTATACTTCCTTTCAGGTTTAACGAGAAACAGGGAATCGACCGTAAGACAAGCGCTCTTGCCCTATCATCACGAAAAATGTCATCAATTTGGCTTAAGAAATATTTAGTAAAACAAAGTAAATTTACAGATACACTAGGCTACCACTATCTCCCGAATAAAGGACTCTATTTTGCATAAAATTCGTGATAGGATCTTTCTTCGCCCTGGATTTTTTTATATGATGCAGCAAAACTTTCGTGTTACCACGCTGTTATGATCAAAGCAAACGATCACATATGATACCGATAACCCGAACCATTCTCATTTCGTTTCCCTTTGCTCCTTAAAAGCTAACACCAGACCGGATTACGACGTGATTATCCGAATAATGTATTCGTTCAAATTCATCAGCCCAGAAAAAACCAAATGGTGAAGATGAAGGGACATAAAGATTTTGGTTCCCTATCGGTAATTTTTCAACAACATTTATATTCCGCCAATAAGCTCTAACCTCAAGGTTATCAAATAACTTAAAACCCGTACGTAAAAACAGATAATTCCTATCGGAAGACTGTAACCCGCCTTCTATATTAAACCCAGAAAGAATCCCCTTTCCTCATCTTATTGTCATAGACAATTCTTTCATCCGCTTATCGGTTAACAAGTCGTTATTGAACTTCGATAAATCATGAATATAAGCAAACTTACCAATTATAGCTTTCATCTGATCTTGAAACAACATTCTCTCCAAACTATATTCCTGATATTCAAATTTTCCCGTCTGATCTCGCTTCAAAAAAACCTCCAGGGTGTTTTTCGCTTTTTTAAGAGTGCCTTGTACCTTAGTATTAAAAGGTTCTTGTCTGCTTACATGTCGAGTTCTTTTAACCGTTAATCCAGTCGCATATCCCTTAATGTTCGTGAGTAGCTCAATATTATATCCCTGTTGACCTTTATACAAATCTATAGGGTTTAATCCCACATATTGCTTTGGATTATTATCTAAAAACATTGGTCGTTTATTTCTGAAATATGGCCGAAGATTTTCAGCAAAGTTCCAATAGGAAATGTTTAATTTTGATCCATGTTGATTAATTCCGAAATCCAACTTGTGAGCATTTTCATGTTTTATCGCAATGGAATTTGCATAATCATATTTATCTATCCATAAACCTTCTACATTTACACTTGGATTGAGTTTATATTTCATCGTAATTTGTCGAGACAATTCTGTAGGAACTCCAAACTTTGGTATTCCATATGTATATTTCGGAGCTCCTTCTCGTAGCCTAACAAGGATCAGTTCACTGTTCAATGATTTCAAGTTTGCTCTTAGTCTTAAACCCTCCCCTTGCTGCTTATATGATTTGGAACTATCCTTTAGCCAAACAAAAAAACCACTACAATTGACAATACCTAAGGATAAATTACTAAAACTCACACCGTTAGCCCTTTCTGAATGACCAATACCGATTGATGCTATATAAGGCGAATAGTTAATAGACAAACTGCCTAGAGTGATACCTACATTTTTACCACCTGGAAAAAGTGGCCCCTGAAGAGTAATTCTGTTTCCGCCGTGAAAGAAATAAGGGTTCAGTGAACGTTCATTCCAATTCTCAAACGTATTAGTTGTGCCTTCATATATCCAAATTATATTAAATCTGGCAACGTTTCTCTGTGCAGCTGCAACTGTGGTCATCTTAAGAGAGTTAACGGTTTCCCAATTTTTTTCAGGACTATGTTGTACAGTAGTCCCCATGCTTACAAAGACTTTCAGAGGAATAGAATTAATTTTTATTCTATTTGGCTGAAAACTTTCCAAAAAATCTTCTTTCGGAAACTCTTTCTTTTCCCTTATATAAATATTATCAAATAATACATGACTCTCAGGACCAGGAGTATAGTCAGAAGCAGATCCAAAAAATAGTAG
>JAAYII010000054.1 GCA_012523535.1 Peptococcaceae bacterium | reverse complement strand
CAATGGTAGCTTGCAGGTTTTTTTATGGCAAAAAAGTGCATTATACTTAAATTTTATAATAAGCCACTAAATCAATATTGCCGTTTCTGATTGAATAATAGAATAAAGTTTTGTTTAGCCATTAAAGGCCCGACCGGCTTGTCATTTTTTTAAAATAATATATTGCTATTTTTAAAAAATATACGATGACGATTAAACAAAAGTGTGTTAATTATAATATACAAGCTATATTGTTGTGTTTGCGGAAGCTCTTATTTTAATTGTAAAAAATTACAAATATCATATAACTGGAAAAGGGGAGGTTGAAAAGAGATGGAGAAAAAACGGATTGATCTCAAGGACGATTTTAAGACTTTCAAAGGTACAAGCCTTATTGGCCATGCAGGTGGGCCCATCTCCGTGGTTGAATCCAGTAATGGCAAAATTACCAGGATCAGACCTTATCATTTTGAGGAATGGCCCGGTTTCAAGGATATTGAACCCTGGAAAATTGAAGCCCGAGGCAAGACTTTTAGCCCGCCGAATCGTTCCGTTTTGTCTTTTGTCGGACAGGCTTATAAAAAACGCGTTTATTCCAAAAACCGTGTCATGTACCCTCTGAAGCGTGTTGACTGGGACCCTAAGGGTGAACGTAACCCCCAAAATCGGGGTAAGTCTGGTTATGTCCGCATTTCTTGGGACGAAGCTGCCCAGATAATTGCCGATGAATTACTTCGTATCAAGGAAACTTACGGCATGGAGGCAGTCCTCTCTGAAGGTGATATGCATGCCGAAGGGAAACATATTTATCCCGCCCATGGCTGTGTCAACCGACTACTCTCCCTTTTAGGCGGTTATACCATTCAGATTCGTAACAATGACAGTTGGGAAGGATGGCACTGGGCGCCAAGAATGTCTGGGGCTGCGAACCCGTGGGTCAGATGCAACCGTCCGGAAATGTTTACCCTGACATCCTGCAACATTCCGAGCTGCTTTTATTCTGGGGTTGTGATCCTGAATCCACACCCTTGCCTATCCAAGGCATGATGTCCAGTCGCCTTTGTTATTTTATTACTGAGATTGGGATCAAATCCGTATACATAAGTCCGGATTTGAATTACGGAGCCGCTGTCCATGCCGATAAATGGATTCCTATTTTGCCCAACACTGACGCTGCTTTGCAATTAGCTATTGCTTATGTATGGCTTACTGAAGGCACTTATGATAAAGAATATGTTGAAACCCATGCGGTTGGTTATGAGCCGTTCTTTGATTATGTGCTCGGTAAAGCCGAGGACGGCATTCCCAAAACACCGGCTTGGGCTTCGGAAAAATGCGGGGTTCCGGAATGGACCATTAAAGCCTTAGCCCGTGACTGGGCGAAAAAAGTTACCAGCATTATTCACGGCAATGGCGGCCCGGGAATCCGCGGACCATATGCTACCGAACCTGCCAGACTGGAGGCTATTCTCTTAGGAATGCAAGGGCTGGGCAAACCGGGAGTCCACCAGGCAAAAATGATCGAGTGGCATATCCATACCCCCTATTACCCCTTGCCTTATCAAAGCAAACAACGGCCGGACATTGCTGTTTTCGCTGAAGTGGTCCGTCCGCCTAAAACCGATTATGCCGGTTTCTTTGCCCATCCTCCACATTTGTTGGATCAAAGCCCAGAACTTAAGGAGCTTTTGAAGCCTATGGAAGTTGCTCCGCAACAATCTCTCCCGAAATGCATGGTGCACGATGCTATTTTAAACGGCCAAGCTACTTGGTACGGCCTGGATAAATTTATCGGCCCACGGGAAGAACAGTTCCATCTGCACAAGTTCCCTGAAGAGGGATGTTCCACTATTCATATGATTTGGACAGACTCGCCCTGCATGACTACTTGCTGGAACGATGGCTATCGTTTTGTAAAAGCTTTGCAAAGCGAGGCCATTGAGTGCGTAGTGGCTCAACACCAGTGGCTGGAGAATGACTGTATTCTTGCTGATATTATTTTGCCTGTAACTACGAAGTATGAACAGGACGATCTGCAAGAAGAAGCGACCGGCGGCACTTATGAGGCGGTTTATCGCGAATATCCCGCTTGTCCTCCCGTCGGGGAATCCGTTACTGACTTTGAGGCTGTGGCCAGGGTTGCAGCCAAATTGGGCAAGGAATATTATGACCGCTATACAGGCAATGTTCCGACTGAAAAGCTGGTTGAGATGTTCTATAACGCCTCCGGTTTAAAAGATTATCTGCCTTATGAGGAATTCAAAAAAGACAATGTGGTGATTCTGCCGCCTGATCCGGATGTTAAGAATGTTAAGCCCGGACTAAGAGAGTTCTATGAAGATCCCGAGAAAAATCCGCTGAAAACACCAACCGGCAAATTGGAGTTTACTTCTACCGCCCTTCAGGAATTCTTCCCGGACGATGAAGAACGCCCGCCCTATCCCAAATGGATTGAAAAAGGTGTCTCCCATGATGAGAGCCTTTCCAGCGAAAGGGCTAAAAAATACCCACTGCTTTGCGTCTCCAATCACCCTCGTTGGCGCATGCATGCTCAGTGTGATGATATTACTTGGACTCGCGAGATCGAGACCATGAAAATCCGTGCCAAAGACGGTTACCAGTATGAACCGGTCTGGCTGCATCCTTCAGAAGCTGAAAAACGAGGCATCAAGCATGGGGACATTGTAAAGGTTTTCAATGAACGGGGAATTGTGCTTGGAGCGGCTTATGTCACCGAGCGAATCATGCCCAGAGTAGCCTATATGGACCATGGCGCTCGTTTTGACCCCATTGACCCCAATGGAATTGACCGCGGTGGGGCTATAAATTTGATTACTCCTACTGCGATTACATCCAAGAACGCTACCGGTATGGTTGTTTCCGGCTTCCTGGTGGAGGTGCAAAAAGTTACCGACGAGGAAATGGCAGAATGGAAGAAAAAATATCCGGAAGCCTTTGCCCGCAAAATAGATAAAGCTACCGGTGTATGTTTGGAAAGTTGGCTGATCCAAAAATGAAGCCAGCTACCGAAAAACAAAAAGAAAGTTTTGCTTTCAAAGCGAGGAGGTAAAAAAATGGCAAAAGCATTTGTTATCGATGTTTCCCGCTGTAGCGGTTGTTATAACTGCCAATTGGCCTGCAAGGATGAGCATGTGGGAAATGATTGGACACCTTACGCCAAACCGCAGCCAGAGATCGGCCAGTTTTGGCTTAAGGTACAGGAGAATGTCTGCGGGACCATCCCCAAAGTAAAAATCCATTATATCCCCAAATTGTGTAATCATTGCGAAAAACCTTCTTGCTTGGAAAGCTGTCCGCAAGAAGCCATTTTTCGCCGGGAAGACGGGTTTATTCTGATCAATCCGGAGAAGTGCAACGGTTGCCGAGATTGTCTGAAAGCCTGTCCCTACAACGCCATTTATTATAACGAGGAATTAAATATTGCCCAGAAATGTACCGGCTGTGCCCATCTGTTGGATAACGGATACAAGCTGCCTCGCTGTGTGGAGGCTTGTCCCACCGACGCAATAAAATTCGGCGAGGTGGAGGAATTGCAAGATCTAATTCCGGGTGCAGTGGTTATGAAACCGGAGACGGGCCAAAAACCCCGGGTTTATTATCGCAACATTCCCGGTAAATTCATTGCCGGAACGGTCTATGACCCGGTTGCCAAAGAGGTAATCATAGGCTGCCGCTGCCTTCTTACCTCCGGGGGTAAGGTGATGGAGACATATACGGATGCTTACGGGGATTTCTGGTTTAAGGATCTGGCTGTCGGCAAATATGATTTAACCCTTGAAGCCAAAGGCTATGCCCGAAAGCACTTCTTAGGTTTAAACACAGCTGTTGATATTAATCTGGGAGATATCCCCTTGGATAAAGAATAAAAGCGAAATTAGGCCAGGACTCAAAAGCTATCCTCAGGCTCATTTTAACAAATAAGCCCAGGGATAGCTTTTTTGTAGTCTCACAAATGGTATTAGCGGTTTGTGTTTCTGGAAGCAACTACAGATGCACCTTCTAAACCGAAAAGTTCAGCTTCATTTTTGGTCGGAGTCTTCATTTCAAAGATATGGTCTACCGTTGTGTAGTCGAAATAACCTAGACGGGCTAAAGGACGAAGTTTGACTACATCGATTTTGCCGTTTGGTAAAATAAATTCGTCTTTGATGTGGACGAGGACAACCTTGCCGATAATGATATCCACCGAGCCTTGAGCGCCGCGTCCCGGGAGTCGGAGAGTTGAGTGATAGATGCATTCAAACTGTATCGGCGATTCCCCCACCCTGCAAGGCTTTACTTTAATCGACGGGACTTTGGTCAAACCGGTTTCCTCAAATTCGTCGACTTCCGGTGGAAATTCAACGGCAGATTTGACCATGGCCTCCCGTAAATCGTAGGTAACCATGTTATAAACGAATTCCCCGGTTGTTTCGATGTTAATTACCGTGTCTTTACGGTTTCCTAGGATATTTTGATTACTGGCAATCATAACATAGGGTGGGTCAAAAGTTAAGTTCTGGAATTGACTGAAGGGTGCTAAATTATGGACTCCGGAAGCACTAAGCGTTGAAATCCAGCCAATGGGACGTGGTAGTACACAGGATTTGAAGGGATTGCGAGCCAGACCGTGATCATCTTTTTCCGGATCATAGTACATGTGCTTTTCCTCCTTTTTACTTTTTGTAAAGAATATAGCAACAAATATTAAAGAGGGTAACGGTAATTTAAGTGTTACTCCTCTTCTTATGCCTTGTTTATAATACTTTGCTTTCGTCTTAGGATTGAGCATTTTGTTGTTTTGATATTGCTTCTAATTCTTCTTGAGGTGGCGTTCTTAACTTGCATGGGCGTAAAACCCCGTCAGCAGGTGGGCGTTCTCCTTTTTTGCAAGGATTAGCGCATTTCATACCGCATAACTGGCACAGTATGACAGGTGGGGGTACTCTTGGCGGAAGCTCGGCTCCGCACTTACGGCAGGTGGTTTTTTCCGGATCGAAATTAAATGCTTTACAGTTAGTACATTGGCGCGGTTTTTCTTTTGGCGGTTTGCAGTTGCCGCAATAAGCATTACAAGACCAACACATTAAAAAAGCCTCCTTCAAAGCGAAATATATAAATAAATTAAGGATAGTTCTTTCCGGGCAAATAATTTTTTCTCTTTGGAGTTGCCAACAAAACAGTCAATAAAAACCTTTCCCAAAGAGAATTTTCCTTATAGCAGTAACTCCAAAGCAATAATTTTAAACGTCTATATATTGTTTTCGATCAAGCTGATTTCCCGCGCCGTTAGGTTGAAAAAAGAATAGACGGCATGGTTTAGATCTTCGAGCGTATAGTTATGAATATAAAAGTTATCGTGCATTTCTTTAAGCAGTGCATGTTGTTCACTGTTCAGAAGAGGTAAGGGCAAAGATTCCAAATGATTTCTTAATACCTTTTTTGAATAGTAAATTTTTCTATAAAGGTAAGTATAAAGGCTGGAATTAAATAGGGCGACAATCGTGGTCAGAGGATAGTCCAGAGTGGGGATAAACAAATTAGCGCTGTTAAGCAACAATCTCCCTTTATTATCCAGCGCGCATACAAGTTTGTCGGCAATAAACCTGTAAGCAATTTTTGGTTGGCGATATAGTTCCAGAGGCGCAACCTGTTGATATTTTGAGGGTTCAAATTTTAGATAATAGACAGGGTCTAAAAAACGAAAATAGTCTAAATCTTTGCCGCGATATATGGGTTCCGACCCGGGAATAGGTGTGGTTAGCAAATGTAGCTTGTTATTGCCGGTAACAATTCCCAAAGCAAATTTGGATTTATTTTTCAAAAGTACATGCTTATGACTATAAACTTTATTAATCAAATCAAGGTCTTCGTTACTGGCTGTAGCCGGTATAATATAGTCT
>JAAYII010000053.1 GCA_012523535.1 Peptococcaceae bacterium | reverse complement strand
CCGTAGAACAGCCCTTCAAATTTACCGCCGGAGAAATCGATGAACTCTAAATTTCCATTTTCTTGGTTAATATAGAACTAGTCGACAATACCAAGGGTTTTGCCGTTGGCGGTAATTACTTTCATACCGACTACAGCGGTTTTTTCTTTTAAAAGCTGCATTATATCTGGTAGATTTACTGCTTTTTCTACTTGGCTTTCCGTACTTACAGTAATGGCATTTTCGCCAATACTTACAACTCAGTTAAAAGGAATTATACGCTGCTCCATTAAGAATCGCTTGGGATCGACGACTATTGCCGCTACGGCTAAAGTCTTGGGGTTAATAACAATGTTTCTGGCATAGCCAATCTTCTGCCCTTCTTTTAGGGATATTACGGGCAGAGATATTACTTTTCTGCTGGGCAGCATGTTTATTCCTCCTTTGGTTAATTAATGGCCAGCATATTATTGAAGCTTGTTAAAACTTTATTCTTAAAGGAACAAGATTATGTCGGTTAAGGAGTAAATATGAAAGCGGTTATCGGTTTGGGCAATCCGGGTTTAAAATATAGCTACACAAAACATAACATTGGGTTTAGGTTGCTCGATACCCTGGTTAATAAAGGAAAGTATTCCTATCGTGATGATTTCCGAGGCAAAGTGGCTGAGGGAAGAATTAATGATACCAGGATATTTTTTTTAAAACCTTACACCTTTATGAATTTAAGCGGCTTGGCGGTTAAAGAGCTGGTAAGTTATTATAAAATACCTGAACAAAATATATTGGTTATCCATGATGATATGGACTTGCCATTGGGAAAACTTAGACTCAGGGCTAAAGGAAGTGCAGGAGGGCATAATGGTTTGAAATCCATTATCAGCGAGCTGGGCACTCAAGATTTTTGGCGGCTCAAAATTGGAGTTGGACGTCCTCAAGAAGGATGTGACGTGATAAACCATGTGCTTTCACCATTTAATAAAGAAGAAGAACGTATCCTGGCTGAAGTGATGGACAAAGCTTATCAAGCCGTTAACCTTTGGCTTGAAGATAAAGCAAATGAAGCGATGAACAAGTTCAATTAAATTAAATAATGTTCGTAAATTTCCAGGGCAATTTGTATAAGCTTCCGCAGGAAAGGCAAGCCTATTAGTCGGAGGTGTATTTGGTGTGTATTTGCTTAAGATTTGCCGTTGCTGTGACAGTATCATCGGGGAATTGGAAACAGACGATTCCAAAACTCTTGGAATAGACAGTTCTCTTGAGGTTGTGGGAAATGTCGCTTATACACTTTGCTCGCGCTGTATGCAGGAATTGGATATTAATATCGGGACATATTATCAATAGAAAGTTTATAAATAATTCATTAAAAGATAAAATCATTAATTTATGATAAAAATATTGACAAGACGGTCTCAGGGGGAAACACATGCCTACCAATTATGATTTTTTGTACAAAGGTTTTAATATAGAGGAAATAAATACTTCCCTTCATAAAAAAGAATCGCCTCAGATGGTTTATCATCTTACAGGAAGCCAAAAGGCTGCCTTTGCGGCCCAGCTTTTAGGCCACAAACAGGCAATTATTATCACCTATACGGAAGAGAATGCTCAGAAATGGTTAAATGATCTACAAACTTGGCTCCCTGGCAGAAATATTTTGCTTTTTCCCCCGACGGAATGGTTGCCCTTCGAGGTTTTGGGCCGCAGCAGGGAAACAACAGCCCAAAGGATAAAAGTGCTGAGCAGTTTATTGCAGGACAGTAAAGATCCGGTTGCCGCATCTAACATAATTGTAGCTCCTATCCATGCGGTGATGAGAAAGCTCCTCCATCCTGACCGTTGGCAGAATTATTGTTTAACAATTAAAAAGGGAGAACAATACTCCCTGCCGGATTTAATCAATGTCCTGGTTGACGCCGGCTATATTAGGGAGGAGACAGTCGAGGGCCGAGGTCAATTTGCTTTGCGGGGCGGAATCTTGGATATTGCACCCTATGACCGGAAACCGGTAAGAATTGAATTTTTTGATGAAGAAGTTGATTCCATTCGTTTTTTTGATTTGGAAACACAGAAATCATTGGGCAATCTTGATGAGACATTTATAGTGCCAGTGTATGAATATATTGTGGATAGCCAGGAACTGCAAAGTCTCAAATGGGAGATCCAGGCCAAAGGCCGTAAGGCTTTAGGCAGGTTGGAAACACTGGGTAGAAGTGATTCAGTCCAGCGCTTGAAGAAAAAAATCGAAGTATTGACAAATCGTATTGATGAGAAAATTTTGGATGAAAACATTTATCCTTATTTAAGCTTAATTCCGGAAAACTATGTTCCTATTTTCGATTGGTTGGGCCAAAATGGTCTAATTTTTTTGGATGAACCGTTAAGATTAAAGGAACAACTCGAATTTCTGTACAACCAAAGGACAAGCGAATTTTTGACCAACTTGGAAAAGGGAGAGGAATTTGTTAATCCCGAAAATCTATTTATCAACTTTAATGATTTGAGTTCCGGAAGCAACAGGCCTGTAATCTGCTTTTCCAATTTAATGAGGGAAATACCGGATTTAAAACCAAAAAGAGTAATAAATGCCACTGCCAGGCCCTTGGCCGTTTCCAATAAAACTACGTTGTTGGCTGAAGAAATCGAAAGGTGGAAAAAAAGCGGCTACGTTGTGGCACTTTTCGCGGGGGATGAGGAATATGGCAAGAGGTTACTTCAAGGGCTCAAAGATAAAGGAATATCCTCCGGTCTGGTTCAAATGGAGCAAAATCTAAATCCCGGAGGGGTTTATGTTTTTGCTCAATCCCTGTCCCAGGGTTTTGAACTTCCTACCACCAAACTTATAATTTTTTCCGAAACGGAGATTTACCGGAGAGCACGCAAACCCTTGCCTAAACCCGTAAAAACTTCTAAAGACGAAGAACTTCTTAAACTTGACGATTTGAAACCAGGAGACTTTGTGGTTCACTACTATCACGGTATAGGAAAGTTTATTGGCATTGAAAGGATTAAGGTTGACGGTATTGAAAAGGATTATTTTGCCATTCGCTATGCCGGCGAGGACAAGCTTTATGTCCCCATCGACCAATTGCAGCTTTTACAAAAATACTTGGGAACGGATGGGGAAAATGAGCCTAAACTTAACAAATTGAATAGCAGTGAATGGAATAAGGCAAAAATAAAAGCCAGAAAAGCAGTTAAAAAAATGGCTATAAACCTTCTTGAGTTATACGCCAAAAGAGAAAAAGCGGTTGGGTTTGCTTTCCCCGAGGATAACTCCTGGCAAAAAGAGTTTGAGGAACGTTTCCCATATGAAGAGACTCCTGATCAGTTGCAAAGTATTCTTGAAGTTAAGCGGGACATGATGAAAAAACGTCCTATGGACCGCCTGCTTTGTGGGGATGTTGGTTACGGCAAAACAGAAGTGGCCTTAAGGGCGGCTTTTAAAGCGGTTACCGCCGGTAAACAGGTAGCGGTTCTGGTTCCTACCACCATTTTGGCGCAACAGCATTACAATACTTTCAGGGAAAGATTCATGGATTATCCCGTGAAAATAGAAATGTTAAGTCGTTTCCGGACAGCCAAGGAACAAAAACAAATTGTGCAAGGTCTGAAAGACGGTTCGGTGGATATTGTTATCGGTACCCATCGTTTGGTATCCCCGGGGGTAAATTTTAAAGATTTAGGGCTGCTAATTGTAGATGAAGAACAGCGGTTTGGAGTTGCTCATAAAGAAAGGATAAAAACTCTCAAAACCAACGTCGATGTGCTTACCCTTTCAGCTACTCCCATCCCCAGAACACTGCACATGTCTCTGGTTGGACTTAGAGATATGAGCATTATTGCTACACCGCCTGAAGATAGGTACCCGGTTCAGACTTTTGTTGCCGAATTTAACGCAGATTTGGTTAGAGATGCTATCCGTCGGGAATTAAGCAGGGGAGGTCAAGTATTCTATGTTCATAACCGGGTTGAGGATTTGGATAGAGTACTTAGATTTTTAAATAAAATTGTGCCCGAAGCCCGTTGCGGGATAGCGCACGGTCAAATGAATGAGCACCAGCTGGAAAAAGAAATGATTTCATTCATGGAAAAAGAGAAGGATGTTCTCATTTGTACCACAATTATTGAAACCGGTCTGGATTTGCCTAATGTCAACACTTTGATCGTGGATGAAGCGGATAAATTTGGTTTAAGCCAGCTTTACCAGCTGCGCGGAAGAGTTGGTAGATCCAATCGCAGGGCGTATGCCTACTTTCTATACCAACCACAAAAAGTCTTAACTGAAGAGGCGGAAAAAAGGCTGGCTACGATTAGAGAGTTTACAGAATTCGGCTCCGGCTATAAAATCGCTTTAAGAGATTTGCAAATCAGGGGGGCAGGCAATTTTATAGGAGCCGAGCAGCACGGACATATGGCCGCCGTGGGCTTTGGCCTTTACATGAGAATGTTGAAGGAAGCTGTCAAGGAACTAAAAGGAGAAACAATAGAGGAAGAAATTCAACCGACTATTGATATTCAGGTTAATGCCCTTTTGCCGGACGAATATATAGTTGATAAACAGGCCAAAACTGTGCTTTACCAAAGAATGATAGCCGTAAGCAGTGAAGAGGACTTAAGCAACATTGTGGATGAACTGGTTGATAGGTTCGGAACCCCTCCTGCGGAAGTGGAAAACCTGATTCAAATTGTCAGAATAAAAATCAGGGCCAAAGAATTAAAGATAGAACAGATAGTTCAAAAAAAACAAAATGTTTTGTTAAGGTTTGCTTCTGATCCCGGTTTGACGGGGCAACAATTAATGGAAATAGCCAATGTTTATCCCTATCCCTTGTCCTTTGCCACCGGCGATCAAGGAAAACTGGAATTTAACGTTCGTTTGCGCTTTTTAAGTATTGAAGATATTTTTAAAGCAATTCTTAAATTATTGGATATCATTAAAGATTTTCTTTTAAAACCTGAAGCTGCGGTAAATGTTTAATTGCTTAAGTTCCTGTTTCCTGATATAATGGCTTATCAGACCGAAAAGAGGAGTAGTGAATATGAAAAAATTATCAATGGCAACTCTAGTTTTATTTGCAGTATTGGTTATGCTTAGTGGCTGTGCCTCCAAAGAGGATTTTGCTGTTAAAGTAAACGGCCAGAGCATATCCCGCACTGTTTACGAAAACAAGCTTAAAGCCGCTAAGAATTACTACGCCAAACAAGGAATAAACCTTGATGGAGAACAATCAGAACTTATCATGGCTGGGATCAAGGCGGAAGTATTAGATAACTTGGTAACTGCAGCATTGATTGAGCAGGCGGTTAAAGAAAACAATTGGGATACTACTGATCAGGCGGTAACCGAAATGGTTGAGGAGTATAAAAAACAGCTGCCGGAACAGGATTATGATGCCTGGCTAAAAGAACAGGATATGAGCCATGAAGAGGTAGTAAACTACTGTACATTTTTTGTTAATGTAAGCAAAGATGTAACGGTCAGTGAACAAGAGATACAGGACTTTTTTGATGCCAATTATCCTTATTACGGGGGCCAGGCAGAACAGGTAAAAGCTCGCCATATTTTAGTGTCCAGTGAGCAAGAAGCGTCGGATATCATAAAAGAGCTTAAAGCCGGTGCCGATTTTGCCGAGCTGGCAAAAGAAAAGTCCCTCGATCAAGGTTCTAAAGAAAACGGCGGGGATCTCGGTTATTTTACTAAGGGACAGATGGTACCGGAGTTTGAAGAAGCAGCTTTTAGCCAGCCTAAAAATCAAATTCCTGATAAAGCCGTTAAAACTTACTATGGCTATCATGTAATTCTGGTCGAAGACCACAAGGAAGCTGTCAAGCCTGATTTTGGAGAAGTTAAAGCTCAGGTCCAAAAAGACGCTTTAAACTATGCTAAACTTCAAAAAGTTCAAGCTTACTTTAGTGATCTTTTGAAAAAAGCGGAAATTGACTACGCTAAAGATTTGGCGCCGGAAGGAGCGGCTTAGATCGAAAGTTTATTAGGTTTTAAAGCCAAATAATCAGTCGAATATTAGGTTGATTTTAATTAAATTAATTTTTTTAAGACTTCTTATTTGCTCCGAATTTAGCAGAATAAAGGGAGATAAGAAGTTTTTCTTTTTATTATGGCATGGAAAAATATGAATAATAAAACAGCTCCGGATATATACTAAGATTGAATCAGTTGCTTGGAAAAGGAGGGAGAGCTCATTGAAAGCAACCGGAATTGTTAGAAGAATTGACGATCTTGGCCGTGTTGTCATACCTAAGGAAATCCGGCGGACATTAAGGATAAGAGAAGGGGACCCGCTTGAAATTTTTGTAGATAGAGAAGGCGAAGTAATACTTAAGAAATACTCGCCTATCGGTGAGTTGGGCGATTTTGCCAAGGAATATGCCGATTCTTTGTATGAGGCAACAGGGCATATTGCTTGTATCGGTGACAGAGACGTTATAATAGCTGTTGCCGGAGCCTCGAAGAAAGAGTATTTGAATAAACCGCTCGGCCCGGCGGCTGAACAAGCAATGGAAGAGAGAAAAACTGTGTTTAACACGGGGGAACTTTCTGTCATAAAAGATGAAGGCGATGAAAAAGGTAAAGTAACGGGACAAGTTATTGCTCCTATCATTGCCGAAGGTGATCCGATTGGGGTGGTTATTCTAATATCAAAAGATCAGAATAGCAAAATGGGTGAATTGGAGACGAAATTAGTTGAAACTGCTGCAGGCTTTTTAGCCAAACAAATGGAACAATAAATAGACCAGCAAAATGGAGTAAAGAGGATGCATCTGGGGCATCCTCTTTTAGTGTGCCCAAGGAAAACCGTGTAAGTATTTTTCATACTTTAAAATGTGGCTCTCTGTCAAATGTTGGGGTTAAGCCCGAAAACAGAGAGTAAATAAACCAAGCACTTGTTGAAGGTGTCT
>JAAYII010000052.1 GCA_012523535.1 Peptococcaceae bacterium | reverse complement strand
GTGACCATTACCAGAGAAGGAAATATTAAAAAATTCGTTCCAAAAGTGGACAGCCTGAGCTTCAGCGTCCAAAACGCCAGGCAAAACGGGCAGGAAATTCTCTATGTCACCGAACGCTGCGTATTCCGCCTGGGAGAGAAAGGCCTGGTGCATACGGAAATTGCCCCGGGCATAGATTAGCATAAAGATATCCTGGACCAACTGCCCTTCAGGGTTGAGATCGCCAAAAACCTTAAAACCATGGAATTCTGACGGCTGAAGTGTTCTTGTAATTGAAGTGTTCTTGTTGTAATTGAAGTATTCTTATAATTTTGGATAAGGTTCTTTAATTTTTTGCTTTTCTAAATTTGTGTTTATCAATATAATATAGAAATATAAAATTGTATTGACTATTTTTTATATGCCCTATCTTATTTTTTATTCCCGTTGACCGGATTTAGGAGTGAAATTACTTGAAAGAAAACAACCGGCCGCTGGAGCTGAATCCGGGCACTTTCCTCGAATCTCCGGATACCGCAAGCAGGCAAGTTCTCAAAAAAGCCTTAACAGCTGCCTTCCCCCATACCATCCCTGTATTAACGGGGTTTACTTTTTTAGGCATCGCTTACGGCATTCTAATGGACAGCAAAGGTTACGGCGTGGGGTGGACATTCTTAATGAGCCTCTTCGCTTTTGCCGGATCCGCCCAGTATGTGGCCATTACCTTTCTGACCTCGGTTTTTAACCCCCTTTACGCCTTATTGATGACCTTGATGATCAATGCCCGCCATTTATTTTATGGCCTTTCCCTGCTGGATAAATATAAAAATATGGGCAGGCTGAAACCCTACCTGATTTTCGGCTTGTGTGACGAAACCTTTTCCATTGTCTGTTCCGCGGAACCCCCCGCGGGTGTAAATAAAAAATGGTTTGTGTTTTTTATCACCTTGCTGGACCATTGCTACTGGGTACTGGGGTCGGTTCTGGGAGGACTGCTGGGCTCGATGATCTTCTTCAATACCCAGGGCCTCGATTTTGTCCTGACAGCTCTTTTCGTGGTGATATTCTTGGAGCAATGGAAAAGTCAAAAAAACCACAAACCGGCTATTATAGGGGTTTTATGTTCCGCAATCTGCTTGCTTGTTTTCGGCCCGGGCAATTTTATTATCCCTTCCATGGCGGCTATTCTGCTGGTTTTGACCTTATTGCGCAAGCAATTGGCTGAGGAGGACGGAAAATGACTTTAACACCGGGACAAACTCTTATCATTATCTGCATGGTAACCCTGGGCACGGTTATCACCAGGTTTTTGCCTTTTATCCTCTTTCAAAACAACAAGAACCAAAATGCCTATATAACCTATCTGGGCAAGGTGTTGCCTTATGCGGTCATAGGGATGCTGGTGGTATATTGCCTGAAAGGAGTAAATTTCCAAAGCCCGGCCAACTGGCTTCCTGCGGCCATTGCCATTGTTTGCATTGTTATGCTCCACTACTGGAAAAGCAATACCCTCCTCAGCATCGGAGGCGGAACGGTGATTTATATGTTTTTGGTGCAGGCGGTGTTTTAATCTTCAATGGAATATAGTTCATTCACCAAATTATTGATTTGTTTTTTAATTATATTCAATTTGTCTTCTAAGAGCTTTCTATCCTCCGGGAATTTGCAACCGGCAATTTCCCGGTTTGTAGCTAAGGCATTGTCCACAAGGCTAATAATTTTATTGTAGATAGCCACATCTCTTGCATCTTGAAAGTCAATCAATCTAATAGGGATCTTCCTTAAGCCGGCTATGCGAATTTGGGGCTGTTTTCCACTTTCGGACATATTAATTCCGGTCTTCCGGCAATAATAATCAAGCAAGTCGGAATTAAGCAAACCTAAAAGGTACTTAAGTGAGTACCTTTTATCTTTGGTATAAATGTGAAAAGCCTTTAAAAAAGAAGTACTCTCCCTGCTATCGTAAGACGCAGTCAACTTTTTAGCACTTTGCCGGAGAATTACTCTTTCTTGCCGCCAGATATTCCTGTCCCGCAAGGCAATATTTAGTTTCGGGTACTTTTTTGTGATTTCTCGCTCTTTGTTCTTATCATAGCGCAAATATTGCTTATAACTAACAGGGCAGTACTCCCAAAAATTATCCAGATCAATGAGAGGAATATAATCTCCTTCCGGTCCCGGTGCATCAAAAACAAAGTGGGGATAGCTGTCTTTCTTACCTCCTATTTCAGCGCCATAAGTGGTATGGAAAAGGTCACCCAGAAAAGCAATATTCTTTAAGCTATTGATCTTTTGCACAATTTTATCTTCTACGAGATCATTAGCGCTGATTCTATTTAAATTAAACAATTTACTTTGCTTAACCAAGTGCTCTTGGGCTTCAATATCTCCAACTTTCAAAACAAACTCATGCTCCGGGTCCTGATCCATTGGAACAACTGTATTTTCCAGAATAGTGATAACCTGACTGCTGTTAACCGCAAAGTATTTCAGATTAATGATTAACTCTCTAAATTTGGTTGTAGCCAAGAGATAATCTCTTAGCTTCTTAAAAGGCAAATCCAAAAAGGAAAAGTCAATGATCATGCCCAAGATACCATTATCCTTGAGCAGCTTCTCCTTTTTAAAGATCATTTCATAGAAAAGCATAACAAAGTTAATCCGCCAGTCGAAGAGCTCATATTTTGCTTGCCAGTATGGCAATTCATCCTGATAAAAATCCTTCAAGGATTGTTTGGTATAATTTAAGGAACCGTAAGGCGGATTGCCAATAATACAGTCAAAGCCTCCGGAGTTTATAATACTGGGAAACTCTTTTTCCCAATCAAAGGCATTGATTTTCCGCAGTTGGTCTTTGTTTAGAACCGTCAAATCCGCTTCATCATAATAATCACTTTTGATAAGAGCGTTACCACATTTTATATTGGTCTTTAAATTAGGCAGTAAATGATAATGCTCGGCTTTAAAAAGCTCTTCTTTATATTCGAGATTCTCATCTTCCAAAACTTTGAGCAAAAGGGATAATTTGGTGACCTCTACAGCCAAGGGATCCAAATCCACGCCAAAAATATGCCGGGTTAAAATCTCAACCTTTTTGCCGGTTGCCAGCTTATACCTCTCGGCACCGACTTGATATATTATCCCCTCTTTTAAAGCTTTTTTCTTGACCTTAGAATTTTGTAGATAAAAGGCTAAATAAAATCTCAAAAGATATTCATAAGCCCCAATGAGAAATGACCCTGAGCCACAGGAAGGGTCTAAAATTTTTATGGAACTTATTTCCTCCGGACTCTTTCCCGCAATTAATCTGCCCAGAGTCTTTTCCACAAGATAATTCACTACTTTTTGGGGAGTATAATAAATGCCTCCTGCTTTGCGCACTTCCGGCTTTTCTTCAATGGCTACTTTATGACCATATTTGGTTTGGCGAACATATTTAATGGTTTTACCTAAGAATTGCTCATAAGCACTCCCTAAGATATCAATGGGAAGCACGGAAAACTCATATGGGCAACCATGGTACATTTCTTCGATAATACCTTTAAGGACTTTGTCCTCAATCTTCAGTTCCCTAAGCCATTGGGGATAATTAAAAAGGCCGGAATTATACTTGGCATCTGCTTTGTCAAAGACCTCAATTAAGGATTTATAGATTTCCGGTTTTAATGTCTGGTTTAACAAATAATTTGGTTCTTCAATCAAGCGATCTTCAGCTATGCGCAGAAAAACAAAACTGTCAATGATTTTTTGCACCGCCAGATTGAGGTTATATTCATCTACTTCTTCGTTTTTTAAGGCAATCCCAACTGCCAGCTTTTCCCGCCAATTGTTTAAAAGATCGAGGAAACCTTCATCGACACTGACTGTACCCTTCGCCCCTTTTTTTTCACGGGCATAAGCATGAAAACTGCCGTTGAGAACAGCTTGCCTGCCAAAGGTTTTAAACAGAAAATCAAAATTGGTGGCGTATTTAAAGTCCTGGCATGGAGCAAAGAGTTCATCGTAGGTACAGTAGAACAACCGGGAATGATAGGCCTTATCCCCTACCTTGGGCATCACCCTTGTATCGTAAACCGCAATCTGCGCAAAATTGGTGAGAATAGAGAGCTCCAGACCTTTGCTGTAAGCATAGCGTCTTAACTGATAAGCCGGTTCAGGATCATTTTCTATGTCCACAGCCGGCTTTTTCGCTTCCACATAAAAAACAATATGGGGTCCGATTTTAAAAGCGTAATCCGGCGCTTTTTTCCGACCCTCAATAACAACCTTGTCTTCCCTAACCACTTCGCGGAATAATTCAATAACCCCTTGGCGATTATACATGTCCCAACCCAGGGCGGCAAACAAAACATCGATGAAATCCGCTCTGGTATTGTACTCATCATAATTGGGCGAAGTATAATCTTGGTAGTTCTTCTTAAACAGTTCAATTTTTTCCCGTAGCAGTTCCATATCGTTCATTAAATCTCTCGCCATAGCTGCAACTTCATTACCTTTTATATCTTATGTTTAATGATCATCCAAACTTATTGACCTTTTTCTTCTGCCAAACAAATATCTACTGTCCCATTATTAATTTCTACTATTTACTCTCCTTTATTTTTATTAGTTAAGTTTTATCAACTTGATAATGCCTGTTTATTTCACCGTCAATAATTTCTACACAGGTAAGTTTGCCTCCATAAACACATCCGGTATCTATATTTAAATTACTATTACAATACAAAGGCTGCCAATGAGCATTTTTTAGAAACATCGTTGGCGTATGCCCGAATATAACTGTTTTCTTATGTTCAAAATAAATAAGTTCTTCCCTCGCCCACAATAAAGCTTCTTTTGGCTGTTTGTCCAAGGGTACATCCGGTACTAAGCCAGCATGCACATAATAAAAATTCTCATCTTCGTAATAGTATGGCAAACTCTCGAGCCATTCCAAATCCTTAAATATATCACCTTTATTTGCCCGGTAGGATTTTAAGGTAGCTCCTCCCCCATTATAAAACCACAAAAAGTAATCTTGTGTTTTCAAAGCTTCAACGGCTAAATCCTCATGATTGCCGGACAAAGCAATAATATTGTCATTACCAAATTCTTTTTGCAAGGTTTTAATTGTTTGAATAACCCTGTAAGAATCCTTTCCTCTGTCGATATAATCTCCCAAAAGAATTAATTTATCATTTTTTCCATCAAAATTAGCTTTATTTAACAATTCAATAAATTCGTCATAACATCCATGTATATCTCCAATTACCAAAGTCCTGTTTTTACTCATTTTATCAACTCATTCATTTACTCCTATTTCTATTATTATTTTTATACAAAAAAAGAACTTTTTTAATAGTCTTCTTTATCAAGTATAAATACTTAACAATTTTACGACAAGTTTGTTGAGTAACGATTAACTCTTCACCTGATAGATATTCTTTGTTTTGGAGTTGCTTGAGGTGTTGGCTGGATATTTCAATCCACACTTTTCATAGGGAGAGTAATGTAGACCACTAGTACCTGAATCTAGCGCGTCATGCATTTCCCATGGCAAACAAGGAATTACCACAACACCAGACCATAGAGATATGAGATTTCAATCCACGCTCCCCTGGGGAGAGCGACATTATTGGAGACGGGTCCGGGAGATACCGCAGCCTATTTCAATCCACGCTCTCCTGGGGAGAGCGACTCGCGCGAGATGGGCTGCCTGCGCAGACCCCTGAGATTTCAATCCACGCTCTCCTGTGGAGAGCGACTATTGCTATCCACAGGATAGGGTTCGTCAGCATTATTTCAATCCACGCTCTCCTGTGGAGAGCGACGGCGGCTACCTGGTCATAAGTCTTCGGGGTTTTGATTTCAATCCACGCACTCCTGTGGAGTGCGACGGAGTTTATGGAGGCTATAAAAAGGGCAGAGCAGATTTCAATCCACGCACTCCTGTGGAGTGCGACTTTAGCGGATGGGTATCACAGAGTTGAAGCAATATTTCAATCCACGCACTCCTGTGGAGTGCGACGTGTGACAGACGGAAAAATATTTGAGAGCATGACAATTTCAATC
>JAAYII010000051.1 GCA_012523535.1 Peptococcaceae bacterium | reverse complement strand
GGTTAATAGAGGTGAACAGAACTGGTCGGAAAAATTTTATCCGTATCCGAGATTAATCGAGAAATCAATCAAGCCTTGAAAAACCACTTGTTTTTACAAAATTGCTGGGTAACCGGAGAAATATCCAATTTTAAGGATCATCAACCTTCAGGTCATTGGTATTTTACTATAAAGGATGAGAATGCAAGTCTTAGGGCCGTAATGTTCAGATCCAAAGCAGCCTTAGCTGCTTTTAAACCGCAAAACGGCATGAAAGTCTTGATCCGTGGCAGCGTGAAACTTTATGAGAAAGACGGCAATGTTCAGATTTATGTAGAAGAAATTTTACCAAGCGGTTTAGGGGCTTTATATATTGCCTTTGAACAGTTGAAGACCAGATTAGCGGCGGAAGGATTGTTTGCAGCTGAGAAGAAAAAACCTATCCCTAAGTATCCGCAGCGAATTGCTATTATTACCAGTCCAACCGGTGCAGCCATAAAAGATATTGTAAATATTGCTACAAGGCGCAATCCCCTGGTCAAGTTGATTGTTTTTCCTTCTGCGGTGCAAGGGGAGGCTGCTCCGCGAGAAATTGCCGAGGCAATAGACAGGGCCAATACTTATAATGATATCGATTTGTTAATAATAGGCAGGGGAGGGGGCTCGTTAGAGGAGTTGTGGGCCTTTAATACTGAGGAAGTTGCCAGGGCTATAGCTCGCTCCAAAATCCCTATAATTTCTGCCGTGGGTCATGAAATAGATTTTACAATAGCCGATTTCGTTGCCGACTTGAGAGCACCGACTCCCTCAGCGGCTGCAGAAATTGCCATACCGTTGTTAACGGATTTACAGGCTACTGTTGTTTCCTATCAAGATAAACTTTATCAAAAAATGACTTTAATTTTAGAACGGCATAGAAATAAGATTCGGGAGTTATCTTCGCATCGTGGCTTGGCTATGCAAAGCTTTAAACTGGAACAAGCGCGCCAGGAAATTGATATGCTGGCTGTCCGTCTGCAGGACAGTATTACTGGATTTCTCACTAAAAGAGATGGTATACTTAAACTGCTTAGTACAAAAATTGATATGCTCAGCCCCTTAACAACGTTGGGGAGAGGCTATGTCCTTGCTTACAATGTTGAGGGGAAAGTGGTGAATTCTGTTGCCAATCTTTCCGTGGGTGATGAGTTGCAATTGCAATTCAAGGATGGCAGAGCGGATTGCGCAGTTAGAAGGGTAAATAAATCATAAGAAATACCATGCTAATATTAATGTTGAATTTAGAAGGAGTTGGACATGACCAAGAAAAAAGTAGAACTAAGTTTTGAAAAGGGAATAGAAAGATTGGAGCAAATTGTTAGCGAACTGGATCAAAATAATTTGCCTCTGGATGAGGCTTTGGCTCGTTTCCAGGAAGGTATTGAACTGGTCAGACATTGTAATCGCCTCTTAGATCTGGCAGAAGCCAAAATTAAAGTTTTAATGGAAGATAGTGAGGAAAGTACAAAAGACGGCGAGGAAGAGGTTATACCAGGTAATGTTTAAACAACAATATGAATACTATTGTCAATTGATAGAAGAATATCTTGATCAATTGCCTTGGGACCAAAGTTTAATTTGCAAAAGTATGAACTATTCCCTAAAAGCCGGAGGCAAACGGATAAGGCCGGTGTTGGCTTTGGCTTGCATTGAGGTTGTCGGCGGCCAGCCGCTTGATTTTGTTAAGGAAGCCGCAGCTTTGGAACTTATTCATACCTATTCCTTAATTCATGATGATTTGCCGGCTTTGGACAATGATGATTTCAGGCGTGGCCAACCCTCCAATCATAAAATGTTTGGTGAAGCAACTGCCATTCTTACCGGTGATGCCTTACTTACCTATGCTTTTGAACTTTTGGCTCAACCTTCACTTGCCCCTCCGGAAAAACAATTGCGAGTAATCCGGGAAACTGCTCAGGCAGCAGGTTGGCAAGGAATGGTCGGGGGTCAGGTACTGGATACTTTGAGTCAAGAACAGAATTATTCCTTGATAGATATTGAAAATATTCACCGTAAAAAAACAGGAGCCTTATTGGTAGCATCTGCCCGTTTGGGAGCAATTTTAGGGGGAGGAACAGAAGACCAAATAGAAAAGATTTCTGATTATGCCGCCCTTATTGGCTTGGCTTTCCAAATCAAGGATGATATTTTGGATATCAGTAGCGAACAGGCCATTCTCGGAAAACCAGTCGGCAGTGATTTGAAACAAGGCAAAAAAACTTATGTCTCCGTGCTGGGTCTCTCCAAGGCCGAAAAGCATCTGGAAGATACCATAGCTGCAGCTAAACGGTGCCTTGCAGACTTTTCTGACAGCGCGGAATTTCTTTCATCTTTGGCTGATTATATTGCTCAGCGCAATACTTGATTGGTCGATTTATACTGGTGCAAGGTGGGCGCAAGATGACTCATATTGCAGCAATTTTGGATAATAAGATTATGTGGGCTTCTTTAGTCGCTTTTGTTGTGGCCCAAGGAGCAAAAATTCTAATTAACTTTATTTTGGAGAGAAAATGGAATTTTAATCTATTAATGAGTTCAGGCAGTTTTCCTAGCTCACATACGGCTATTGTTGCTGCTTTGGCGGTAAGCGTTGGCAAAGTGGAGGGCTGGGATTCTTCTTTGTTTGCTATTGCGGTTACTTTAGCGGTTATAGTTATGTACGATGCAGCCGGTGTCCGCCGAGCGGCGGGAAATCAGGCTAAAGTTATTAATTATGTTGTGGATTGGCTCAAAATGCATCAAGGCGACCGTCTGGTATTTAATTTGGAAGAAAAAAGATTAAAAGAGCTAATAGGCCATACCCCTTTTGAGGTTTTTGGGGGAGCGCTTGTTGGTTGCCTTGTTGCAATACTGTTTTTTGGCATTTAGAACATTATTAATTATAATATAATGGTAATCCATGTACCCATTTTGTTATAGTTTTTCCTAAATCAAGATCCTATTATTTTCAATTTTAATGTTTATTTACTTTTATTTACTTAAGGAGAGTAAGTTCTTTGGTAAATAAAAAGAAACGCAGTGTTAAATATCTTATCACTGTTCTGATTTTGACTTTTTTTATCGCCGCTTACCTGGGAAGCGAAACGGAAGCTATCTTCAGCATTTTACCAT
>JAAYII010000403.1 GCA_012523535.1 Peptococcaceae bacterium | reverse complement strand
CGGGCAATTACCTTCTGTAACCGTTCTTGTTGAGGAGTTGGTTGGTCGTTATAACTCATCTAAATTTTTACCATTCCTTGATCTCATAATAAACATTTCTTCGAAATAAATATTTCGAAGTTGATTATTTCATTATCTAACAATAATATTATCAGAATAATAATCTTAAATACAATGGAACTTATGTTTTCCCCAATTAAGCAAAAAAATGCCGCCGACAGAAGCCTGCCAGCGGCATTTATATTACGGCCTATTTTGTTAAAGGCCATTATAGAAAGGGAGTAAACAAAGTACTGTTACACTAACTCATGCATGGTACGGTTAACAATTTCAGTCTGGAGTTCTGGCGGCAAATCAATAAAGTAAGCACTGTAACCGCCGACCCTGACCAGCAAGTTCTTATGCCGCTCAGGATGTTTCTGGGCATCAAGCAGTTCTTCCTTGCTGTGAATGTTAAACTGAATATGCCAACCGCCTCTCTTCATAAAGGCTTTTATCAACCAGGCCAATTTTTGCAGCTTCTCATCCGTATTCAATATGGTCTTGGAAAACTTCATATTCATGGCATAACCGACATATTCCTTGGCGTATGGGCCTTTGGTAGCAGAATTAATGGCTGCTGTCGGTCCGTTGACATCCATACCGGGCATGACGGAGCAGGCAGCATCACAAGTGGGTGATCCGGCCAGCCTGCCGTTAGGCAACGCTCCAATGGCCTTTCCGATGGCTATATGACCGGCTGCCGCACCGATAAAGAGCATCGGTTTTTTCCCTGTCATAGGGTCAATCCATCTCTGCATAATTTCCGGAACTTTGGTGGAAAGCTCGTCATATATAGAATCGACATACTCATCATCGTTGCCGTACTTGGGCGCATTCAGGCACATCTGACGCAATTCTTCATAGCCTTCCCAGTTCTTGGCACATGCATCCAACAGCTCATCCATGGTGACTTTCTTCTCATCGAAGACCAGTTTCTTAATCGCCGCCAGAGAGTCTGCTAAATCCACCATCCCGCGGCTTCCCAGCCAGGATGTTCTGCCTTCCGGATAACGGGCACCGCCTTCTCTTGGAGTAAGGCCCTCCCGGATGCAGTCTTCAAACTGCATTGCGCACCTTAAACCGCTCATCGGTCCGTCGGTAATCTCCGTAGCCAGGGAAATCATCTTTACTTTGAGCAGGATGGGTACAAAGAATTCCAATTGTTTATAGTAAGCTTCCATCACTTGCTCAATTGAAGTAAAGGTCCTGGGATCACCGGTCTTAGGTCCAAGCTGTTTCTGAGTCCTGGGATCAAAACCGTTGTTTAAGGCCAATTCAAATACCTTGCTCTGGTTGATGTTGTGACCGCCGCCAACGTGTTCCATACAATCCAAATGATAGCCTAAGCAACCGCTGGCGCTCCAGTTACAAGCATCTTCAATCGGTACCCCTCTGTCCAAATAACGTTGAGTGCCCAGTTCATCGTTCAAGAAGGCCGGATTGCCGCCGCCAAATTCACGGTTGCACCTTAGGGCATGAATGACAAATTCGGGATCCATATCCTGATGGTAACGAATATATACGGCAGGTTCGGAAAGTTTGGTCTGAGCCATAACTTCCAGAATGAGCCAAGAAACCTCGTTGGTTAAATCATTGCCGTCTTTGTCTCTGCCGCAAATAGTGACGTTCGGCAAGAGAGAACCGGGAGCAGCACGCTGTTCACGCGGAATAGTAACGAGCTGTTCGCACTCTCTGATCTTCAACCACAAAGCACCCAACAGTTCCGCTGCTTCCTGGGCCGTGATTTTGCCTTCTTCTTTGTCTTTCTTGTAGTAAGGATACAAAATCTGGTCCAAACGACCGATCGGTACTTCCGGACGGTCCGAGCTTTCTTTCCAGCAAACCAGGTGATACAATCTTACACACTGTACTGCTTCAAAGAAGTCCCGTGGCGGTTCTGCCGGTACCCGTTCACAGGCTTCAGCAATTCTAAGCAGTTCAGCTTTGCGCTCAGGACGGGTCTCTTTGGCCGCCATCTCTCTGGCCAGGTCCGCATGTCTCTTGGCATAAGCTATAAAGGCTTTGCAGGAGATAATACAAGCTTCCAACAGCCAGTATTTGCGCAAGAACTGGGCGGATCCGTGGGAATGTTCGTTATCCCCTTCTGCCACCATTCTTTCTTTTTCTTTTTGACATTGTTCAATTACATAGTTCAGACCCTTTTCTATGCACTTGGCACTGACTTGGGCCACTCCGCCGCCATATGCGCTGTAGTTCTGGAACAGACCTCTGTCCATTTTGTAACGAACGCCACGGCCTTCGAAAATACAGGCCCGGTCAAACATAAGATCGAAAATTCCAGGACCCAGGTCATATTCCAAAGCGGCGTTAACCGTACTGACTTTGGGCATATGCTCAATCCAGTACTCAGCGTCTTCTTTTAAAGCCTGCAAATCCTCAGGGGTTATTTTTGTTGATTCTTTGTCGCTGGTTTTGCGGTCAAATTTTCCGCTGTTGCACATTGCTAAAATTTCGTGCGGCTTCATCGCGCACAAAGTACCGTTACCGCGGATAAACTTGGTAAGGGACCCGACGATGATCTCACCGTCTCTGATTAAAAGCGGGCATTCCAGCAGTCTTTTTTCCAAAGCCTTGGCCCAACGAATATCTATGGGCAGGCCTTCGGTTTCTTTCCAAGACTGAGTAAATAGAAGCGTGTCATCAACATAAACCTGAGGTTCTGCTTCTTCCCATTCTGCTTTAAGTTTCTGCAGTCT